>JAAZVO010000094.1 GCA_018623405.1 Crocinitomicaceae bacterium | reverse complement strand
TTATTAATATCCAGCAGCTAAATGCAAAAAGCCAATCCCCCTGCCGTATCCTGCGCCACCGCTAAAGCTTAAGCGACACGCGGTTAGAGAAGGCAGAAAACCAACCAAAAACTAAAAACTATAAACTATAAACTAAAAACTAATGTCTGTTCGAGTGTTGCGAGGCACGAGCAACGTATCGAGAACTAATTCTGTATACATGTTTTGCCTACTTCTCGATACGCTCTCCTTCGTCGAGCACTCGAAGGTGTAGATGTTAACTAATTTGTGGACAGTTTTCTGCAAATTTAGCAGGAGTAAGACCATTTAAACTTGAATGAGGTCTTTCCCAATTATAATAAACTAAATATTGGATTAATTCATCCTTTAATTCCTCAATGGAGTCAAATGTAGTTTCCTCCAAAAGGTCCTCTTCGATAGTTTTCCAAAACCGCTCTATTTTACCATTCGTTTGTGGTCTATACGGTCTTGTGTATCTGTGTTTGATATCAAGTTCCATAAGCAACCTTTCAAAAGGATTACCCATTTTTTGTTTTGAGTTTTTAGTTCCAAATTCAGGTCCATTATCTGTCAATAGCTCTTTAAACTTAACCTGGTACTGATCAGCTATGATATTTAAAGATTTAAGTGTAGCAAACATTACTGTTAAGCTTTTTATATCATCAATTACTTCTGCCCAAGCTAGCTTTGTACTACTATCAATTATTCCAAATAAATAATACCTTTTGTTATCTCCTGTAATTATTCCCTTTCTTAGGTAATGGGTATCTACATGCCCAAGTTCTCCGGCTTTTTCTTTGATTATTTTTCTTTTTGAAGCTTTCATTTTTGGTTTAAGCTTGTTTAAGTTGTATCGTTTAAAGATATTGTAAACTCCCGAAGGTGATGGTGTAGATGATTTTAGTTGAGGTTTTAGAATACTTACTATTTCATATTTATTAATTCCTCTTTTTCTTAACTCTATTACTTTATGTTCAATTAAAGGCAAGGGTCTCCTAGTTTTCCACTTTGGCCCTCGTTTTTGAGGAAGTAAGTCTCTTTCAGTACCACTTTGTTTAAATCTATTACAATACTTCAAAAATTGCCTTCTATCGGTATCATGGGCTTTATAAAAGTCTTTTACAAACCTAAATTGAAGATGCTCTTTTCGTTTTACCTGTTCATATTCTTTTATCAAGAATCTATACTTCGTTAAGTAATTCCTTACAATGGTGCTATCGCTATTGCTATTTCGCATAACAAAACTTTTTTTAATATTAAATTTTGTCTACGAATTATCTGACTTCTACAGAAGCGACAAAACCAATCCCTGCGCCCTAACCTTAGCGAAGATGGAAAACTAAAAACCCTGCCTAGCCGGCAGGCAGCCAAAAACTAAAAACCAAAAACTAAAAACCAAAAACTAATAACTACCATCTACCCACCTACCCAACTACAAACTACCCAACTCGCCAACTACCCAACTATCCCTATCTTTACCGCATGAACCTGCTACCCCTGCTGTCATTAATTCTAGGAATAATTATTATTCTACTCAGCTTAGGACTTTTTGGGCTATACAAAATGCAGGAAAAACTAATTTTTTACCCTGAAGCCCTCCCTCACGATTATCAGTTTCAATTTAAGGCACCAACTGAAGAAATTTTCTTCGATACGCGAAAAAATGTAAAGCTCAGTGGATTGCTTTTCAAGGCAAAAAACTCAAATGGCTTAATTATTTATTGTCATGGTAATGCAGGCTCAATCGCTTCTTGGGGTTACCGAGCCTTTGATTACTTGCCCTATAACTATGATGTGTTGTTATGGGATTACAGAGGCTATGGAAAAAGCACTGGCAAAATAAAAAACGAAAAAGTATTGCATAACGATGCAGAATTCGTTTACCAAGAAATGCAAAAGCGATATGATAAATCTCAAATAATATTTGTGGGTATATCGCTTGGTACAGGAATAGCTGCAAAATTGGCATCTAAATACCCAAGTAAATTATTAATGCTTATTACGCCCTATTTTAATTTTAAACATACGGTAGACCATCATTACCCAATTATTCCAACTTCTATTATGCTGAAGTACCGCATAAAAACCAATGAGTATTTGAATGAGGTTAATTGTCCTATTTATCTAATACATGGAACTGAGGATGAAACCGTACCTTATGAGTCTAGCGTGAAGTTGAAACACCTTTTTCCTCACAAAATTGAATTAACTACCATAGAAGGTGGAGCGCATAACAACTTACCTGAATACCCTCAATTTCAAGAAACTGTTAAAAAAGCTTTCGAAAACCTCAAATAGCCGCATAATATTTTGATAGGTATTAAAATCTGTTACCTTCGCGGCTTCAAAAATTCAAGAAGAATGAAAATCCTAAAAAATCTATTAATCGGAGGTTTAGCAATCTCCCTTTTTTACTCATGTAACAGTTCAAAAAACAGTATGGAAACAGAAGCATTTAACTTAAACAACGAAATTGACAGTGTAAGCTACAGCCTTGGGGTAAACATTGCCAACAACATAAAAAGTCAAGGGTTTGATGATATTAACCCTGCAGCAATGGCAAAAGCTATTGAAGATGCTTACACTGATGGTGCCGAACCAATGATTTCTCAGCAAGATGCCGGAGAGTTCCTAAACAATTATTTCCAAACAATGCAAGCTAAAAAGCAAGAAGCTGCCACCAAAGAAGGTACAGACTTTTTAGCACAAAATGGTCAAAGACCTGAAGTAACAACTACCGAAAGTGGTTTACAATACGAAGTTTTAACTGAAGGAAACGGACCTAAGCCAACTGCAGAAGATAAAGTAACAGTGCACTACACAGGTACTTTGTTAAATGGTGAAGTTTTCGATAGCTCTGTAGAAAGAGGTCAGCCTGCAACCTTCCCATTAAATGGTGTAATTAAAGGATGGACAGAAGGATTACAATATATGAGCGTAGGATCAAAATATAAATTCTACATTCCTTCAGATTTAGCTTATGGCCCAAGAGGTGCCGGAGGTAAAATTGGTCCTAATGCAACTTTAATTTTCGAAGTTGAATTATTAGGAATTGAAGGAAAATAATTTTACCAACTAAAATTTTAAGCCCGAATTCAATTATGAATTCGGGCTTTTTTTTGCCTTTTTTTTCGAATCTAATTTTTATAAAAATATTTCTGCATTGAATAAATAAGAAAATTAAATTTGACCGAAACAAACACCCTAATGAGCAAGAAAAGAGTAGCTAAAGATTACGATGCACTTCCCGAAGAAATCATCCAACAAGTAAAACTTGCCTATCCTGATGGATTTGCAGGAAATTTAGTTTCATACACCAATAAAGATGGTGTAAAAGTTTCTGCCTTACCTTTTGAAACTGATGATATTTACTACCTCATTCGTATGACAAAACTTGAAGCACAACAAATCATTGAAGATGATGATGATTACGATGATGATGGTACCCTAAGAGAAGATTTTGCTGATGATATTGAAGCAGCAGATGATGAAGATGAAAATGATGGTGAAGAAGATTAACTAATAGTTAGCTAACTCATTTTAAACCTTTTGCGTTTTCATGCTGTTTATTTTTTCTAAATCAGACAGCATGAAAAAAACCGCGCTACTCTCATTTTTTATTTTTGTTGTTCTTGGCACAATTGCCCAAACACAAATCTCTATTTCAAGCCAAACGGCTGATAATATTTTAAAAGGAAATTACAATCCTGCAGACTATACTAACACGCCACTAAAGGCAAGCCCTAAAGACCTTCCTAATGAAATTTATGGGCAAATAAATACCGACTCTCTAAAAAGTTACATTACCACATTAAGTAAATTTTATACACGCCATACATCAAGCGATACTATTTCATCAGATACAGGAATAGGCGCCACTAGAAGGTGGGTTCATCAAAAATTTCAGCAATTCAGCAGCGCATCAAACAATAGATTAGTAACAGGCTATGTTGATTTTAGGGCCTCCATTTGCAATGTGCTTTGGCACAAAAATGTAATTGCTGTTTTACCGGGTAAAGACATTAATAATCATCAAGTAGTAATTATCGAAGGCCATATGGACTCAAGATGTTCTGATAACTGCGACAGAACTTGCCGTGCCGAAGGCGTTGAAGACAATGCTAGCGGAACTGTTTTAGTAATGGAGTTGGCCCGTGTAATGAGTTTATATGAATATGACCACACCATAGTTTTTATGGCTACCACAGGCGAAGAACAAGGTTTGGTTGGTGCTTCAGCCATGGCAGATTATTGCAAAAGCGAAAATATTCCTGTAAAAGCTGTATTAAATAACGATGTAATAGGCGGAATTATCTGTGGTGAGACATCCTCTCCTCCATCATGCCCCGGTTTAAATGATATTGACAGTTTAAATACCCGTATTTTTTCATACGGAAGTTATAGGTCGCCAAGCAAAGGTTTAGCTAGGTATGTTAAGCTGCAATACAAAGAAGCGCTTACCAACTCACCCGTAAAAGTAGCATTACACATTATGACCAATGAAGATAGAATTGGCCGTGGTGGAGACCATATTCCATTTAGAGGAAATGGATTTCCCGCAATAAGATTTACCTCAGCCAATGAACATGGTGATGCTTCTAACGGTCCTGATTACAATGATAGGCAACATACCGAAGAGGATATTTTAGGTGTGGATACGGATGGCGATCAGGTTGTAGATAGCTTTTTTGTTGACTTTAATTATTTAAAGCGAAATGGTTCTATAAATGCAACTGCGGCAGCAAACATTGCCAATGCTCCCGAAACTCCTGAGTTTTCAATTATGCCTTTAGATTACGACCTATTGCAGGTTACTATAACTTCGGCAGAAAACCATCATCAGTATAGAGTTGGCATGCGTTCTACCACTAATGATTGGGACTCTGTTTATACATCAACCTCAAAAACCATCAACCTTGCTTTATATGATAGCAATGCCTATTACATTTCTGTGGCTGCAGTAAATCAATATGGTATTGAAAGCTTATTTTCAATGGAAGAGCTGCAAGTAATGACCTCCTTAAATGAAGATGAAGCAGAAATAAAAGGAATTGAACTTTGGCAAAATAAACCCAATCCTTTTGATGAAAGTACCATCATCCCAATTTATGCAGGAGCTGAAGAACAAGGCAAATTAGCCTCATTAACCATTACAGATTTAAGTGGAAATGTAGTTTATCAAAAAGAAGAAAGATTAGTAGCCGGTTTAAATGAGTGGCCCTACCATCATGGTTTTGGAGCGCTCGGAACCTTTATTTATACTTTAGCAGTTGAAGGAGAATTGATTGGAAGTAAAAAAATGACTTTTGCTTATTAGTTAAGCAAATCTGCTCATCAATATTCCGGCTGCCATAGCAACATTTAAACTCTCAGCATTACTTTTTGAAGGTATAGAAATTTTGTAATTTATTAGCTGATTAGCCTGATCTGAAAGCCCGCTGCTTTCGCTCCCCATAACAATTGCAATAGGTTTGTTTGAAGGTACCTCTTGGTAGTTAATACCTTCCATATCTGCACCAAAAACTATAATCTGATTTTGGATGCATTGATGAATAAAATCTGCCAATTCAAGCTCAATTAAGTTAACATGAAATATTGCTCCCATAGTTGCTTGAACTACTTTAGGATTGAATAAATCAACTGTTTGAGGAGAACAATAAATTTCTTTTACACCAAACCAATAAGCGGTTCTAAGAATAGTACCTAAATTTCCCGGATCGTTAATGTTTTCAAGGTAAAAAGCAGGTGTATTGGTGTTTGTAGTTTCATTTTTATTTGGAATTTCAATAACTGCTAAAATTCCCGGTGGCGTTTTTAAGGCACTTAGCCTTTTCAAATCATCTGTTTTGGCAGAAACCTTATTTGAAAATTTTATTTCAGAAATAAGTTCTTCAGTTCCTATAACCTCCAACACCTTAAAGTTGGAGTTCAAGGCTTCTTGCACCATCTTTACACCCTCAACAATAAATTGATTTTGAGCAACTCTGTATTTTTTTTGATGTAACGCTGCAATACGTTTAATTTGAGCCTTGCTAATCATACCAACAAATTAAGCCATTTGGCCCGTAAACATTCATATTTATTTTTTGTATTGCTCTTTTTGGGTTTACTTTTTAGTGGTTGTAACGCTACCTATCAAGTAAAAAAAGGTAATTATTTACTCACTCAACAAAATGTAGTAGTGCAAAAAGGCTCTAACCTTGAGGTTGAAGAGCTAAATGATATCATCAAGCAAAAGCCAAACAGAAAATTACTTGGTATTTCTCCATTTTACCTTCATTTAAGCAATTTTGGACATAGAGGAAGAGATAGCAGCCGAGTTAGAAGTTGGTTTAGAAATATTGGCGAAGAGCCTGTGGTTTTAGATAGTTTTCTAAATGAAAAATCGCGCGATCAAATAGAGCTTTTCCTCAAAAAGAAAGGATACTACAATGCATCGGTAAAAGACTCGGTAAGGTTTCATCCTAAAAAGCCAAAATGTAAGGTGTATTATTTGGTTGAAGAAGAGCAACCCTACCTCATTAACAAAATAAGATTTTCTATTGATGATGCTGAACTCTTTGAACCTATAAAAATCGCAACACAAGGAACATTAATGAAACCGGGAGTTCTGGCAGATGAATATATGTTAGGAGACGAAAGAGAGAGAATGACTAAATCAATGAAAAATCAGGGTTATTATACCTTCTCTCAAGAATATGTTTTCTTTCAAATTGATACTGCTGTAAAGGGAAATAAAGTTGATGTAAGGTTGCAGGTTAAAGATCCCTCATTGAAAATACCGGACGGAAAAGGCGGAACTACACTTCAAAAAAGCAAACACGAAAAGTATAGAATAAATAAGGTTTTTATTAATACTGTGCGAGCAGGAGAAACAGATAAAGCATTTGATTTAGATACAATTTACGATGGAGACTACTTCATCATATTCAACAGGAAATTAGACTATAAACCTGAAATACTGCTCAAGAACACCTTTATTAAACCTTTAGAACTTTACCGGCTCAGCAACACTGAATATACCTACAAGCGTTTGGCAGGAATGCGGACCTTTAAATTCATAAACATAAGATTCGAAAGGCTGTATGATGAAAATAACTCCCAAGACTGTTTTATCGATTTAAGGTCATCACCAAAAAGATCTTTTTCTGTTGAAACAGAAGGCACACACAGAGGAGGAAACTTAGGAGTTGCAGCGGCTTTGGTAACTCGTAATAAAAACACATTTAAAGGAGCCGAAGTGCTAGAGTTTAAGCTAAAAGGTGGTTTAGAAGCGCAAACGTTATCAGACGAAGACAAAGAGAATTTAGAAACTAGCGATGGAAATAATACCGCTACAAATTTATTATTTAATACGCTTGAGTACGGTGCTGAAGTAAGCTTGTTTATTCCCGAATTATGGGTACCCAAAAGGCGTGAATTACCTAACTACACGGAGCCCAAAACAAATATTAACGTAGCTTACAATTACCAAAGAAGGCCATTTTACGACCGTACTATTTTTAACGTAGCACTTAAATATTTTTGGAAATTAGGCGATTATCATAGCTTTTCTTTTCATCCATTAGATTTAAGTTATATTGATATTACAAAAGATCCGGAATTTCAAGCAAGGCTAGATGAAATCAATAACTCGTTATTGTCTGCCTCTTACTCAGACCATCTTTTTCCTGCCACAAGGTTCTCCTATATTTTTTCAAATCAAGATGTACAGTCAGCAAGAAACTTTACCTTCTTCAGGGTAAACATAGAATCTTCAGGAAATTCATTAAGAGCCTTAAGCAATACGCTTGGCCTTAACTTTAACCCCGAAGGCTATTATGAAGCCTTTAACGTAAGGTTTGCTCAGTACCTCAAAACCGATTTCGACCTTAGGTTATACCATATTTTCAACCAAAACTCAGATTTGGTTTACCGTGCATTTGGTGGTATTGGTGTTCCAATTTCAAACAGCCAATCTATGCCTTTTGAAAAGAGCTTTTTTGCCGGAGGTACTAATGACCAACGCTCATGGACTGCAAGAACCTTAGGTCCCGGATCAATTAGCGATACCATAAGCTTTAGGGCAATTGACCAAATTGGCGATGTGATGATTGGCGGAAATATAGAATATCGCTTTAATGTTTTTAAAGCTATTGAAGGAGCAGCCTTTATGGATGCAAGTAACATTTGGCTTCAGAAAAAAGATGACCTAAGGCCGGGTGGTGACTTTAAGCTTGATAGGTTTTGGAAAGAATTTGCCGTTGGTGCAGGACTTGGAGCAAGACTAAATTTTGGTTTTTTCATCATTAGATTAGATGCCGGACTTCCCTTACACGATCCTGCCCTTCCTGAGGGAGAGCGTTGGATTTTCCAACCAAAAGATAAATACAATCAATACTATGGAGATTTTCTTCAAAAAGAAGATGAACAGCTTTACCAAGAATTTATTGATAGAGGTGGCTACCGCAGATTCAGAACCAAACTGAACTTAGGAATTGGTTATCCGTTTTAATGTATTTTGTTTAATCAAAACCAATGAGCAAATTCAAAAAATTAAATTAGTTAAGCTCCAACTTTATCAACTTTTAATTTTTGGCTAGCTCCTTTTTCCACAAACTCAATAACTTTTCCTGCAATGTCTTTTCCTGTGGCATTTTCAATACCTTCCAATCCCGGTGAAGAGTTTACCTCTAAAATAAGAGGTCCGCGGCTACTTTGTAGCATATCTACTCCTGCTACTCTTAAGCCCATTACCTTGGCTGCCTCCACTGCAGTTTTCTTTTCTTCTCTGGTGAGCTTTATAACAGAACTTGTTCCACCTCGATGCAAATTGCTTCTAAACTCTCCTTCTTTGCCTTGGCGTTTCATAGCTCCCACTACCTTACCATCTGCCACAAAAGCTCTAATGTCTGCTCCACCCGCTTCTTTAATAAACTCTTGTACCAAAATATTGGCATTTAAACCATAAAATGCCTCAATTACACTTTGGGCTGCTTTTTTGGTTTCTGCCAAAACCACTCCTATACCTTGTGTACCCTCAAGTAATTTAATAACTACAGGGGTTCCGCCCAATTCATG
>JAAZVO010000093.1 GCA_018623405.1 Crocinitomicaceae bacterium | reverse complement strand
TGGCACAGCAGATATTGTTAAAACACTTCAAAAAGAGTTTGATGGCAGTTTACATTTGTTAGAAAGGTTAGGTAAGCTTGGTTTAGGAACTGCTTATATTAAAGGTTTTAAATGGGGAATTGAAAAAGGCTACCAATACATTTTTGAAATGGATTGCGACTTCTCTCATAACCCTGATGATTTAGTTCGTCTGCATGACGCTTGTTTAGCTGGAGCAGATGTAGCTATTGGGTCACGTTATGTTAGCGGTGGTAGGGTAAGTAATTGGCCTATAGGTAGAATTTTAATGAGCTACTTTGCTTCGGTTTATGTGAGGTTTGTTTTGTGGATGAACATAAAAGATACTACAGCCGGCTTTAAATGCTACCGAACAGAGGTGCTAAAGAACATTAAACTAGACGAGGTAAGGTTTATCGGCTATGCATTTCAAATTGAAATGAAATATCGCGCTTGGCGCAAAAAATTTAAACTCGTAGAAGTGCCTATTACCTTTGTTGATAGGGTAGAAGGCACCTCCAAAATGTCAACCGGAATTTTTAAAGAGGCATTTTGGGGAGTTATTCAAATGAGATTTTCAAAATATTAATACAATGAGAGTAGATTTTCATTTAAAAAACGCCCAAATCGCAAATGAGGGCGAATTATTTACTGGACATGTTTACTTATTAGGTGAAAAAATCTATAAGGTATCAAACGATGAAGATGATACACTCGAAGCTACAACAACCATAGATTGTACAGGTAAATTGCTGCTTCCCGGAGTAATTGATGATCAAGTGCATTTTAGAGAACCCGGCTTAACCCACAAAGGCGAAATATATACTGAAGCTAAAGCCGCTGTTGCAGGAGGAATTACCTCTTTTATGGAGATGCCTAACACAGTTCCGAATGCTTTAACTGTTGAACTTTTGGAAGATAAGTACAATATTGCTGAAGCCAATAGTTTGGCTAACTACTCATTTTACATGGGCGCTTCAAATGATAATTTGGATGAGGTGCTTAAAACTGACTTTAAAAAAGTATGTGGGCTAAAAGTTTTTATGGGCTCATCAACCGGAAATATGTTGGTAGACAATGAGAAAACCTTAGAAGGAATTTTTAAAGAAGCACCAACGCTTATTGCCACCCACTGTGAAGATGAAGAGACCATCAGAAATAATACAAAAACATTTAAGGCCAAGTACGGAAACAATGTAGCCATGAGCATGCACCCACAAATTAGAAACCACGAGGTGTGCTATAAGTCTTCTTCAAAAGCTGTGGAATTGGCAACAAAACACAATACTAGGTTGCATATACTTCACCTTTCAACAGCTAAAGAAATGGAGTTATTTAGGAATGATATTCCTATGAAAGAGAAAAGAATAACTGCTGAGGCTTGCATCCATCATATGTGGTTTACAGATGCTCAATACGAAACAAAAGGTGCATTTATTAAATGGAATCCGGCAGTAAAAGGAGCGGAAGATAGAGCTGCTATTAGAGAGGCTGTAAACAATAATAAAATTGACGTTATTGCAACAGATCATGCTCCTCATACATTAGCAGAAAAAAGTTTAGATTATTTTAGAGCACCTTCAGGCGGGCCACTTGTACAACACGCTTTACCGGCAATGCTAGATTTAGTGGAAGAAGGTATTTTTTCGCTACATAAAGCGGTAGAAAAAATGTGTCATGCACCTGCCGAGATGTTTTCAGTGCATAAAAGGGGATATATTAGAGCAGGCTTTTTTGCCGATTTAGTATTGGTTGAAAAAGAAAATTTTGAAGTAAAAAAATCTAATATTCTTTACAAATGCGGTTGGAGCCCTTTTGAAGGTCATACCTTTAAATACTCAGTAAAAACAACCTTTGTAAATGGTAGAAAAGTATATTATAACGGAGTTTTCGATGAAACTAAAAAAGGTAAGCGTTTATTTTTTGACGATTAGTTTTTTGTTACTTCAGTCATGTGGTAGCAATGATGAGGTAATTATAAAAGACCCTGATTACCTAATTCCTGAAGATACTTTTAAACTAACCTTATTCGATCTTTTTCTTTTGGAAGGGTATGCAACAAGAAACCTTGAAAAACTCAAAAAAATGGACACCCTTTATGAGAGAAAGTCGATGTACATTCTTGAAAAATATAATCTTGAGGAGACGCGGTTTAAAAGATCTTACAATTTCTATTTAACCCAGCCGGAAAGGTTAGAAAGAATTTATGAGGAGGTTTTAGAAGAATTAACAAAAAGGCAGGCAAGCCTTTCTTCTCCTAAAGACACTTCAAAAACACAATAAATTATTTTTTGAAACAGTTGGCTGTATGCTTAATGGCATCAGATACAGCATGGTACTTAATATCCAACAAGCGCAAAGATTTTTCATTGGAATAAAAGTTTGTTGCATTTGATGAATGAGCCGTTTCTTTTGTTACCGCAACATCTTTTCGTGATATCAATCTCCAAACCCAAAGTAATCGCCATGCAATTGCTGAAGCCAATTTTCCAACCTTTATTGTAGGTGGTTTTTTGCCCAAAGAACTTGCGATTTCAGAAAAAACATCTTTGTAGGTTTTATTTTCACCAACCAATAAAATTCGCTCACGATTCACCTTTTTTTCAAAAGCTAGGTAAATACCATTGGCTACATCTCTTACATCAACAAAGCCGTTTGCACCTTTGGTATAAAACTTTAAACCTTTATCAATTGCCATAAACAAACTCGTAGAGCTTTTGCCCCAATTTCCCGGTCCAATTACAATAGATGGGTTTACAATTGCTCCGTTTAGGCCCTCCTCGTATCCTCGCCAAACTTCTAATTCGGCAAAATATTTAGAAATAGCATAATTAGATTCGCGATTACTTTTTTTCCATTGGTTACTTTCATTAATAAGTTCAGATTTGTTTTTTCCTATTGATGCTGTAGAGCTTACATGATAGAAATGCTTGACCCCAACCGTAATGGCAAGGTCAACCATGGTTTTGGTGCCAACTATGTTAGCCTTTTCTAATTTTTGTTGGTCTCCAGCTTGAAAAGAAACTAGCGCTGCACAATGAAAAACGGTTTCGGCTCCCTGCATAGCTTCTTTTAAATGAGCTTCTTGATGCAACTCACATTTTACCCAATTGATGGTATCAAAAAAGCTTTTTGGCTTTTGGTACCACAATTCCATTTTCTTAAAAATATCTAGACTATCCTCACTTCGGTAAATTGCTGTTGGCGTGTAGCCTTTTTCTAAAAGTTTCATTAGCAAATGAGAACCCACTAAACCTGTACCGCCGGTTACAAAAATCATTTACTAATTAAAATTTTATGGGTTTTTATTTTTCCTGAATCGTGAATCACTTTTAAGATATAATGGCCAGAAGTAAGTTCATCTACATTTAAAGTTGAAGCGCTTGAAGTTTCAATTAAAACTCCATTTTGGTTATATAATTTCAATTGAAAGTTATTTTGGTTTGATAACACATTCAATTGGTGATTTGTTGGATTTGGAAAAACAATGGAAATTGGTTCTTCGTGATAATCAATACTTGAAATATTGCATGGGGGCTGATGAAAATTACCATCACCTAAGTTACCTAAATACCCTCCAAATTGGTTGGCATTGTTATCCACCTCAAATTCTTCAGGAAGCTCATAATAACTAACTACAATTTTATTATTGAAATAGTAGTTTTTTGGATCAAAACCCGAAACAGTTAAAAATCCATTGTTTTCGCAATCAACAGAAACATTACCTAATCCATCATCTAATAAGAAAGCAGACCTCGGGGTGGAGAATAAATGAATTCCGAAAATATAAGGGGTAGCTAAAAGTGTGGAGTTTAAATTTCCCCTTTGGGTAATTCTAAACCGATGATTGTAGCTTACCTCCGTAAAACCGAGGTCTTTATTTTCTGCAATAAGCATTGCATTCGGTGCAGTAAGCGAAATAGGAGATGCAAAATGGTAAGTAGGGAAGGTGCTCGAGTCTAAAAAATTGCCTTGAGCATCAAATTGATTTATAGAGTAACCTTGATAAAATGGCCATTTGCCTTTTTGGGAAGTAAAGTAAAAATTACTGTCAATTACAGAGATGCTGGAGTAAATTTCACTTCCCTGAATCGTAAAACTAAAGATTAAAGAATCTTTATTGAGGTCATAAGCATATATCGTTTCATCTAAACAAGGTATAAGCATGGTTTCACCAAAAATTGAAGGCGCAGCTATAAAACCTTTGTTGGCGTTCGATGCAATAACTTTAGCTTGTTGAATATTTCCAATTAACAGATTTGCGATAGAAACTTTATAAAAACTGCCACCAACTGTTTCACCTCCACTGCCAAAATAAATATGATTATTATAAATTAAGGGTGTTGCGTAGCTTTCATTACCATCGGGCATGGTATCTGAACCTAAAATATTGCCTGTAACGCCATCTATTGCCAAAAGATATCCTGCAGGCCTAAATGGTTTTTTGGCTGTTGAGCCACCCGCATAAATTGCAATTAAATCTTTTTCACCATCATTATTTAAATCAGCTACCCATTGGGGTTGATTAAAGTTAAAACGTAAACTATCATCAAAATGGTTAAATGAGTTTCTGTTAAAACTCCATAAAATGTTACCTGTAGTGTAATCTATACAACTTAAAATGGCTTTCCTGCCCGATACAATAACCCGACCTTTATGGGGAGCGGAAACACCAATTATTTGGTTGTTGAATTTCTTTTTCCAAATTAAACTACCATCAGATATTGAAAGTGCAAATACTGAAAAGCTAGTTGCGGTATTTTCCCAACCTGAACCTACTATGGCAATATCGTTTACTACCAAAGGCGAGCAAATGGAACTTCCGGAGTCTGCAATAAAACTCCATTTCGGAATCCAACCTATTTGGGCGGTTGATTTAGTGCTTCCTAAAAACAATATGAAAGGTAATATGGGAGTAATATATTTTATGGCCTTTGCTATTTTGCTGATTGGAAATATAAATTTGCGCGAATTTAATATCAATAAGCATGGGATTATTCGAAGAATTAGAGTGGAGAGGGTTGATTCATGATGTGATGCCCGGAACAAAGGAGCAACTTGAAAAAGAAGTTACCAAAGGTTATGTAGGTTTTGACCCAACTGCAGACTCATTACATATTGGAAATTTAGTGCCCATAACTTTATTGATGCATTTACAACGTGCCGGCCATCAGCCAATAGCTTTGGTGGGAGGTGCTACAGGTATGGTTGGAGACCCTTCAGGTAAATCTGAGGAAAGAAAACTGCTAACAGTTGAAGCTATTGAGCACAACCTAAATTGCCAAAAAAAGCAATTAGAAAAATTCTTAGACTTTAACCATCCTGAAAGACCTGCCATAATGGTAAATAATTATGATTGGTTTAAAGAGTTTGGCTTTTTACAATTTATTAGAGAAGTTGGTAAACACATTTCAGTAAATTACATGATGGCTAAAGACTCAGTAAAAAACAGACTTGAGGGCGGAATGAGTTTTACAGAGTTCTCTTATCAGCTTATTCAAGGGTATGATTTTTTACATCTCTATGAAACCCAAGGTTGCAAGCTTCAAATGGGCGGAAGCGATCAATGGGGTAACATTACCACCGGAACAGAATTAATTAGAAGAATGCGCCAAGGAGAGGCTTTTGCCTTAACTGCTCCATTAATTAGAAAAGCAGATGGTGGAAAGTTTGGCAAGTCTGAAAAAGGAAACGTTTGGTTAGATGCAGAAAAAACTTCGCCTTACGAGTTTTACCAGTTTTGGATAAATGCGGCTGATGAGGATGTGGTAAATTACATCAAGGTATTTAGTTTTAAAGAAAGAGCCGAAATAGAGCAATTAATTGAAGAGCATGAAAAAGCACCTCATTTAAGGGTATTACAAAAATCACTTGCCGAAGAATTGACAGAAAGAGTTCACTCTAAACAAGATTTGGAAACAGCTATTGAAGCTTCAAATATCTTGTTTGGAAAAGCCACTTCAGATACCTTAAAGCGCATTTCTGAAAGAGATTTTCTATCCATTTTTGATGGGGTGCCTACTGCAGAAATCGCAAAATCGGAATTAACTGATGGTATTGGAATTTTGGATTTGCTAGCCAACAAAACAGGCTTTTTGCAATCTAATGGTGAAGCAAGGCGAGCAATTAAAGAAAACTCAATTAGTGTAAACAAAGAGAAGGTAACGGGTGATACCCAAACATTCAATAATAATGACCTTTTAAATGAAAGGTATTTGCTTTTGCAAAGAGGAAAAAAGAAGTATTTTATTGTTAGGGTTGTTTAACTAAACATTAGGTTACACCCTCTTACTTCGGCATTATCGAAGCGGCCAAGTACTTCAAACTTTCCGTTACTATGCAATTTGCCTAAGTCTTGTGTTGCAATAAATGCACAAGAATGTATGTTAGCTAAATCTATAATGTTTATACCTCCTCGGCCGGTAGTTTTTAAATTTAGTGGGTCAGTGGTATCTCTAGCCAATACTTTCATCCAAGGTGGTGTTTCAAATAATCCAATTTTTCTTGCGTAAGCTTGAGATAAAAGCTCTGTCATTCCATATTCACTTTCAACATTAGAAACTCCTAAACCTTTCTTTATTTGTTTATGTAATTCTGAACGGGTTATTTCTTTTCTCCTTCCTTTCATTCCACCTGTTTCAATAACAATAGCATTTTTCAAGTTAAGGTTAAATTGCTCTGCTAAATCGAGTAATGCAAAGCTAACACCAAGTAAAAAGTAGGTTTCACCTTTGTTTTCTAAATCGGTTATGGTATTTACTAAAGCTTCATAATTGTTTAAAAAGAAGCCGCTTTCAGGTCTTTTTGATTGTTTTATTAATGCATCTGCCATTACAATTAAAGAAGATCCTTCTCTTTCTAAATATGAAGGCAACAGGGCAAGGAGCGGCTTTTCTGAAATATCAGCATAGAATAATTTAAAAGCTTTTTCAAACGATTTAAAATAAATGGTTTTATCCTTTACCAAATGCTTACTTGGAATGCTGCCTGTTGTGGCACTGGAAGTAAAGGTGATTTCTGGTGAAAATTCACCAGTTTTTATTTCGAAACTTTTAAAAAAGCCTATAGGTAAAAAAGGAATTTCAGCAAGTGTTCTTACATTTTCGGGGTTTACCTTTAAAAAGTTTATAAACCTTTGGTAAACTTTATTTTCAGCAGCCTGGTACCTAAAAAGCTCTAAAGCATATTTCTCAAACTCCTCAGAAGTTTTTATGCTAAAAATATCATCAATAAGAAAAGGAAAACTCAACGAAAAAAAGTTGGTTATTCAGACTTTGTACTCGATGGGGTAGAAAGAATTTCAGCTTCATTTACGGTGTTGTATTGCAGAAAACCTTCCTCGTTTTTAAATACCACTCTGTATTGCTTTTGACCTTTTTTGTAGATCTGCTTTTGTACAAGCATTGGCACATTATCTATTGTGTAATAAACAACCTCATCTTCTGCAAACTTAAAAGGGTCGTCTTTTGGAACAGAGCCACAACCAACTAACAAAAATGAAAATGTTGCTACTACTAGAAATGTTAATTTTAGGCTTTTCATTCTATTTGTTCCAAATTTGTTTCGAAAATAACAATTATATGGGAATATGCGTTAATTAGCTATTCCAATTACAATGAAATATTTTAATAGCTTATTTATAATTTTCACAATTGCATTGTTTTGCAGTTGTAAGCCCGAAACATGCGATGAGGTTGTGCCTCAAATTGAGTTTGTAGATGTTACCGTTTTCGGAGATACAGCCAAAGTTACCTTCAGCTTTAAAGATTGCGATGGCGATTTTGGGTTATCCAGAAATGATACTTTACCTCCTTACGAGTACAATGTTTTTTTAGAGTATTATGAATATACAGGAGACTCATTTAGAAAAATTGGCCCCTTAAACCCACCTTTTTATTATCGAATTCCAAAACTTGAGGCCTCTAGTAATTCTGAAGTTTTAGAAGGTGAAATTGATATTGATGTAATTCCGTACTACCTTCCGGGGTTTAACGATACTTTGAGATATGAAATTTACATTCAAGATTCATTACTCAATAAAAGTAACGTAATTACTACCCCTAGTTTGGTTGCACCTTAAATTCTTCCGGTAATAGCTTCGGAAACATTAACAACGTGGTCACCAATTTTTTCTAAAGAGTTGAAAAGGTCTGTATAATAAATACCGCTTTTCATGTTGTAGTCGCGGTTTTCCATGCTTTTTAAGTGTACTTTTCTAAGTTTATTGCGCAGTTTGTTGATGTTCTTCTCAATATCCTCAGTTTTTTCTAAAGTAACTTGATCATAATTGGCTTCTAGATTCGCGCACATGTTTTCTAGTGCAGTTCGCAGCAGCGCTACCATTTCATTCAAATAACTTCTTTGTTCAGGTGTAAACCAAGCCTTTTCTTTTTGTTTGCGCTCGTAGGTTTTAGATATTTGATAATAAATATCGCCAATTCGCTCAAGGTCTCCAACAATAGCAAGCATACTTCTTACCCTTAAAGAGGTTACCTCACTCATTTCTCCTTCAGAAATTTTAAGCAAGTAGTCGGCTATTTCAATTTCAATTTTATCGGTAATTTGCTCGTAATGTGCAAGCTTTTCATTGAAATGAGCAATGGCCTTTGCATCTCTTTCATTGATAATGGTTTCGGTGAAGCTATGCATTCTCAAAGCAAGCTTCCCAAACTTTGCAACTTCTTTTTTGGCTTCTAAAACGCTCAATTCAGAAGTACCCATCATAGAACCCGAAATGTATTCTAAATGAGATTTTTCTTCTTCTGTTTTGGGTTGCACCAATTTAGATACTACATTTTCAATGATTGGAATAAACCAAATTAATATGAAAGTATTGGTAAGGTTAAAAGTTGTATGGAAAAGTGCTAATGAAAGTTCTGTTGGAGAGTCATCTTGAAATATAGTGCTAAAAACCGGAGTCATAAAATCGGTAAGCCTCATAAAAAGAGGAAAAGCGAAAATCATCCAAATAACCCCAAAAACATTAAAAATAAAGTGCGCCCTTGCCGATCTTTTGGCTTGGGTATTAGCTACAATAGCTGCTAAATTGGCTGTAATGGTTGTGCCAATATTTTCTCCCATAACAATACCTGCAGCCATTTCTAATGTAATAACATCTTGATTTA
>JAAZVO010000092.1 GCA_018623405.1 Crocinitomicaceae bacterium | reverse complement strand
TCTTTCTTCACCAATAATGGTATTTATTAAAGAAGATTTGCCTGCGTTTGGTCTACCAACAACGGCAATTCTTGGTAATTCGCTTTCAGGTTGTTCTTCTTCAGGTGGCATTGCTTCTACCAAAGCATCCAATAAATCGCCTGTACCTGAGCCATTTATAGAAGAAATTGGAAAAACCTCGCCAAGTCCAAGTTCATAAAACTCGGTGGCTTCTGCAGCCCTAATGTTTGTATCTGCCTTGTTTGCAACCAAAAAAACCGGTTTTTTTGAGCCTCTTAGTAAGTTTGCCACCTCTTTATCCATGTCGGTAAGCCCATCAACAGTATCTACCATAAAAATTAAGGCGGTAGCTTCATCCATAGCAATGGTAACCTGCTTGTTTATTTCTTTTTCGAAAATATCTTCGGTATGGTCAACATAACCTCCAGTATCAATAACATTAAATTCTCTTCCTGCCCAAATTGTTTTGCCGTAATGCCTATCTCTGGTTACTCCTGAAAAAGAATCAACAATAGCTCTTCTTCCTCCAATAAGCCGATTAAAAAAAGTTGATTTACCAACATTTGGTCTCCCTATTATCGCAACAATATTTGCCATATTTTAACTTTGGATATATCCGAATTTTCTTAAAGTTTTAGGTTGGCTTTTCCAATCTTTAGAAACTTTGACAAAGATTTCTAAAAATACTTTTTTGCCAATAAATGCCTCAATATCTTTTCTTGCATCTTGGCCAACCCATTTTAATTTTTTACCACCTTTTCCAATAATAATTCCTTTTTGGGTTTCTCTTTCAACATGAATAACAGCACCAATATGAACGGGAGTGGTATGCTCTTTAAAGAACTCAATTTCAACTTCGCATGAGTAAGGAATTTCTTGAGTGTAATGAGCAAAGATTTTTTCTCTCACGATTTCACCGGCAAAAAACCTCATTGTTTTATCTGTTAATTCATCTTTAGGGAAAAATGGTTCTCCCTCAGGAATTACATTTAATATGGCCTTTAAAACTTGATCAAGGTTAGATTTATGAAGGGCAGAAACAGGTAAAATAGTTGCTTTTGGAAGAGCAGTATTCCAATGCTCAAAGGTTTGGTTTAATTCTTCTTGAGACGAAATATTATCTATTTTGTTTATAACAAGAATAATTGGGACATTAGTTTGCTGAAGACCTTTTAAGATGTCTTCGTTTTTAACTTTTTTGTCGGTAGATTCTACAACAAATAGAATACAATCGGCGTCATCAATAGCTGTTTTTACAAACTCCATCATGCCCTCATGTAGTTTGTATGCAGGATTAACAATACCGGGTGTATCTGAGTATACCAATTGAAAATCTTCACCATTTACAATTCCCATTATTCGGTGCCGGGTGGTTTGTGCTTTGGGAGAAATTATTGAAAGATTTTCTCCAACTAGTGCATTCATAAGAGTAGATTTACCTACGTTCGGATTGCCTATGATGTTAATAAAACCTGACTTATGCTTTTTCATGTATTGTTTTGCAAAGGAATGGAAAAGTATTATATTTGCATTCCTTTTAGAAAAAGACGTTCATTTAACAAAAAATATATCGCGGAGTGGAGCAGTTGGTAGCTCGTCGGGCTCATAACCCGAAGGTCGTAGGTTCGAGTCCTACCTCCGCATCAAGAGAAGGAATCCAAGTCGGGTTCCTTTTTTTTTGGCCTAACTCAGCAACATATTTGAGCTAAATAATTTAGAAGATATATAGGTTTGACCCCGAAGGCTTTCGGGGCTACCTCCGCATTAAGGAAGGAATCCAAATCGGGTTCCTTTTTTTTGTCCAAACACACCCAAAATAATTGAGCCAAATAATATGAAAGAAATAAAATGTTCGACCCCGAAGGCTTTCGGGGCAACCTCCGCATCAAGGAAGGAATCCAAATCGGGTTCCTTTTTTTCATAATTGTTAAGTAATCTTATTCGTGCAGTAAACAGGAATAAGAAATAAATTAGAAAACATTTTTTAGATTTTATTGGAAATTCTTAGATTATCCTCAAATTTGGGTATGGCAAAAAAAATATTCATTTGGGTTTTCCTTATTGCTTGGCTAATATCCTGTGATGCTCCCTCAAATAATGGTGAGAATAAGGCAAATCAAACACAAGAAAAATCTGATATTTCGATAGAAACCAACAAACTCAGTTTCCAAAAGAAGAATTATTACGTTGATGTTAAATTAGAATACCCACAAGTACTAATTGATGGAAGTGCTAAAAATGAAATTAATGATGGTATTGAGGAGTTAATTAATTCCATTAAAAACCAATACTTAGGTGATGATTTAAATGATAAAAGAGAAATTGTAGATAATTATTTAGCTGATAATAAGTTATCTAAAAACGAAAACACTGCAAAATTTACCTCACAGTTAGATTATCAAATATCCGAAACTCCTAATTATTTTAGTTTACTTATTACCATATATGAGTTCGGTTTAGGTGCTCATGGTAATACAACTAGGCATGCATTTAATTACAGTAAAAAACTAAAAAAAATGGTTTCATTAGGTGAGGTAATCGACCTTTCAACCTCTACAAAAGAAGATGCATTAGTAAAGTTGTTATCCAAGCATATTGATGCTGAATTTTGTGAAGTACCTTCTATTTCTAAAGAATACACCTTGTTTTTTGTTAATCTTCATGAGTTGGGAATTGCTTTTAACGATTATGATTTAGGAGCCTACACCTGTGGAAGTGAAACAATTTTTATCAAAAATACTGCACTTAAAGAAGCAGACCTTATTAAAAAGCCATCTAGCAATGTATGATATTATTGGCGATGTACATGGTTACGCAGATGAACTAGAAAACCTACTTCAAAAGTTAGGTTATAAAAAGAGGTTTGGTGTTTTTCATCATGACAATAGGAAGGCAATTTTTTTAGGAGATTTTGTAGATCGGGGTCCAGATGTAAAAAGGGTTTTAAAAATGGTGAAACACATGGTTGAAGAAAATAGTGCATTAACTATTCTTGGAAACCATGAATACAATTTAGTTTCTTTTTTTACAAGAGGCGAAAATGGAAGGTTTCTTAGGCCTCATTCTATAAAAAATATGAGGCAAGTTAAATCTAGCTTAAAAGCTTTTGATGATAGCCAAAAGAAACTTCAAAAATATTTGGATTGGTTTCAAACACTTCCTCTTTTTTTAGAGATAGAAGGCCTAAGGGTTATACATGCAGCTTGGGATCAAAAATGGGTAGATTGGTTAAAAAAACACTACCCTGAAAACAGATTAACCAATGAATTACTTCAACTATCAAATAATAAAACTACAAAAGAACATAAAGCCCTTGAATGTATTTTAAAAGGCGTTGAGGTTCCTTTGCCTAAAGGCTTTTTTCTTTCAGATACAGATGGTACAAAAAGAAAAAATTTAAGGGTAAAGTGGTGGGAAAAACCTGAAGGCAAAACGATAAAAGAAGTAGCCACAAAAGATGCTGATAAACTACCTGATGTAGAGTTAGACCCCAAAAAGTATGGTCATTTTATTTCTTATTCTAAAAATGAGCCGCCTTTATTTTTAGGTCATTATTGCTTAAAGGCAGAGCAACCATATTTGCTCACAAAAAATATTTGTTGTGTAGATTTTTGTGTTGTTAGAACAGGAGGTTTAACTGCTTACAGGTGGGATGGAGAGCAGGAATTAAAACAAGAAAAATTTCTTTTGGTATCCTAAATTTTAACTTTTTACAAATGGGAGTTTTTGACCATCTACCCATAAAAAGTAAAGACCTGATTTTAGCCGGCTAACATCAATATTTATTTGGGGTGAAACTTCGTCAACTAACTTTCCCTTGCTGTCATAAATCATTACATTATTAGAAGGCAATTCGTTTAATCGAATAAAGTCACTAGCAGGGTTCGGGGAAATAAAGGGCTTAGGTTCAAATAATTTTTCAGAGCTAAGCAGAGGAAAATTTTCAGAGTTGATACCAATATAGTTACGCGATTGCTGTGCTTTATTATACATATCTAAATAATCTACCTCAATGTAGTCAGTAACATTTTTTGAGGAAGAAAGAATTATACCGTATCGCTCGCCCGGATAAAGTTCTAAAGTATTTACCAAAAATGGTTTGGGTAATTTACGCCCATCAGAAGTATATACCAACGCTGTTACATCACTAGGAAAAGTGTAACGATGAATAGAAAAACCAATATTCAGCAGTCTTAAACCAACCCTTTTTCCCTTTTCTAACTGAATTATTTGAGTTGAATCATCAAAAAGTTGATTCTTTTCCAATCCATTTAGTAAAAAGTGGGTAGGCGAAAACTCGTTTAACGCACCGCCTTCTTTAAAATCATCTGTCCAAGATTTATCTAACTCCGAACCTAAAAAAGCATAGTCTTTTTCATAGCTTGGGCCATTTTCATATAGGAAATTATTTCCTTGTTTAGGATATACTATAAAGCTACCATACATACCCATCATTAAATGTAATGTTGTGGTTACGTGGCAGTGATAAATGTAGTTTCCTGCGTGCGGAGCAATAAACCGATAAGTAAAAGTATCGCCATGTAATACATATTGAGAAGTATGTGGAACTCCATCATTTGCCTGATCAACATCTAATCCATGCCAATGAATGGTATGCCCTTCGTTTGATGGATTTACAACCATAACCACAACTGTATCTCCTTCAGTGGCAGTTAAAGTGGGCGAGGGCAGAGTTAATGGAATTTCTCCTTCTTTGGCCCTAAAGCTAAAACCCCAAATATTTGTGATTTCATCTGTATATAGCTTATGTGTTCCATCCATTTTCATATCTAGCTCGTAGTACACTTTTTGTGCAAAACAATTTGCTGCAGCCAAAATGAATAATATAGAAATAATAACTCTCAAGGCTCTATTTTTAGCATTGCAATCATTCCACCCGGATAATTACCACCAATGGTAACTGCTTTTAAATTATGGTCGTGCACAGGATAAAGTCCCGGTTGGTGCGGAACCAATAGAACACTTATTAATTCACCCGGATCAATAGGAAAACTGTCTTTATCCCACCCAATCATTTCATTTGACTTATTAGATTCAATAATTTTAACATGATAACCATGAAAATGAACCGAATGAAACATTAAACCTGAGTTTAGAATATCGATATAAATTGAATCTCCAACGTTTCCCAATACCATTGCCATCTGGTTAGCTTTATAAATGGTGTGTACTTTCGAGTTTATTGTAAAAACATCAGGAATATAGTTTGAAAAGTTGAGGTTAGCTCCCTCGAAATATTGTTGATTTATAGATTCGTCATATTCCCTCAGGTTCCAAAAAAAAGCTTTCTCGTTTGAGTTATTAAAAATTATGGCAGATGATAGGCCTAGGTATTTTTGAGTTTTGTTAGCTGAATAAAATGGAACTGTTCTTTTTCCCGGCATTTTCCAAACTGCAACTTTTGCAAAGCTTTTTGGATTTACTTCTTTAGCCGAATTGGTATGCTCAAAAAATATGCTTTGGTTGGTTGAGGTATTATTGAAAATGGTAAGCATTAAAGTATCTGCTGCTCCAACAGATGGGTAGGCCTCTACCGTATCAAAAATAGTGTTGTAGTTAAATTGAGTAACCTTTACAAGTTGGTTTTCAATTTGCAAAATTCCTCTGTTGATAAACAAAGTATCAGATATACATTTTCCAATTGAGAAAAAGGGAAAAAGAAAAATGAGTAGCGTAAGTTTTTTCACCTTGTAAAGGTATAACCAAAAAAAATCCCCCTTGTTTCCAAGAGGGATTTGTTTTTAAATATTCAAAGTTGTTTATGCATACTTTAAAGTCATATCAACTAATCTGCTTGCATAGCCCATTTCGTTATCATACCAACCTACAACTTTAATAAGGTTGCCGTTTACGGTAGTTAATGGAGCATCAAAAATTACAGAATGATTGTTTCCTACAATATCAATAGAAACTAGTGGCTCTTCAGAATATTCCATGATACCTTTAAAATGACCATTTGCTGCTTCTTTCATTAGGTTATTTACCTCTTCAATTGTAGTATCTCTTTTTAAAACTGCAGTAAAGTCGGTTAAAGAACCATCGGGAATTGGAACTCTTACAGCATTACCATCTAATTTGCCATTTAACTCAGGAATAACTTTTCCAACTGCTCTAGCGGCACCTGTTGTAGTAGGTATAATTGAATAAGCACCTGCTCTTGCTCTTCTTAAGTCTTTGTGAGGAGCATCTTGAAGTTTTTGGTCCATTGTGTAGGCATGTACTGTAGTGATATGACCTTTTTCAATTCCAATATTGTCATGCAGTACTTTAGCCATTGGAGCTAAGCAATTTGTGGTACAAGATGCGTTTGAAAATATTTTTACATCATCGCCTAAAGAATCGTCGTTTACACCCATTACAACAGTAGGAACATTGCCTTTTGCAGGGGCAGAAATTTGAACTTTTTTAGCTCCGGCAGTTAAATGTTTTCCTGCACCTTCTTCAGATACAAATCTACCGGTACACTCAAGCACCATATCAATACCAAGTTCGGCCCAAGGTAACTTAGCTGGATCCATTTCAGCAAATATTTTAATGCTTTTTCCATTTACGGTTAGCACTCCATCGCCAACAGCCACAGTTCCATTAAATTTTCCTTGAGTTGAGTCATACTTTAAAAGATGAGCAAGTGTACCTGCATCAGTTAAATCATTGATGGCTGTTACCTCAATGTTTTCATTTGTTATTAGTTGACGGAAGGCTAATCTTCCAATTCTTCCAAATCCGTTAATGGCAATTTTTTTCATAATAATTATTAGTTTGAAGATTCAAATATAGTAAGTGTACTTTTTACAATTAGTTTATTCTTATTGGTTTTTAGAATTTTTTACGAAATAAGGCAGAAGTTAAGCTTTAAAAAATGATACTCATCACCTAAACTAGAACTTGGCGATAAGCTGCGATTTTATTTCGCTTCTTGTATTTCCTGTGTAGCTATCTGTGCCAGTGCCTATTGTTCTTTCATCAACCCAATAAGTTTGGGCATACCTTAACGATAAGGTAACACGCGGGGCTGGTTTATAATTTACTAATACATAAAACCTGGAGCCTTCATCTGAATAGGCAGGAACTGTAAACTGATAACGCATATCATTTTCATATGCATAAATCCTTGAATCGTAGCTTTCCGTATTAAAAAGAGCAAATCGGGTTTTAAAATTCAATTTTTCATTAACATCCCAATACAAATCTTGATACATCATAAAACCATTTGATGAAACATTTTCTTTTTCGAAGTTTCGTAACTCAAGTCTTGTTCTAAACCTTAAGTTTTTTAAAATTCTGTAATCAAATTGAATTCTGTATTGATCTAACTTTTCTGTGGTTAATTTTCTAATTACTTCTTCGTTTGAGCTGTTTTCTTCATCAGTTTCGGTTCTATACATTAAAGTAATAAAGTTGTATTTATTGAATTTATAGATAGCATTTCCGCCAAATTCAGCACCTATTGTAGGACCATTTTTTTGAAATGAAAGCCATGGGAAACGGTATATGTCATAGTAAGCTCCCATTGTTAAACCTTTAGCGGGAGTGAAATCTATTGAGGAGTATATTCCTTTTTCATTGTAATTGGTAGATCGTTCGCCAAAGGCATTACTTCTTAAAGATTGAAAATTTGTAGGGTAATCTCTTGCAAGTAAATTAACCGTAAAAAGCTCGTTTAGGTAAGCGGTTAATCCCGTAAGGTAGGCCAAACTGCCATTGTCTGAACTTGATAGCTCCCCATAGAAATTAAATTTTCCAAGCAAAAGGTCGTAATCTAAACCTGTGTTTGCCCATTTACCTGTTGCATTTTGTAAGCTTTGGTAAAGCTGTAGGTTGGGAGTAAAGTTGCCCCCATAATCTATTTGTGAGTGAGTTATTCCTACCGAAAACTTATCAAATTTTATGCGTGCCCTGCCACCAAAAATGGTTTCAGTAATTAGGTCTTTATCGGCTAACTCATTTGGCGTTCTATGAAAACCGGAGGTAAGCAATGAAGTAAATCCAATTTCTCCACTTAAAGAATCGGCGTTAAACGATGACGCATTTGCATCAACAGGTTTTTGGCTGTAAAAGCCACTAATTTCCCAATTGTTTTTTCCAATTGTTACTGCACTTCCTCTGAGAAAAGTGTTTTCTTCGCTTGCGGTGTAGGGTACAAAACCTCTTTCGTACCTTTTAGTTTGGGTAGGCATAAACGGGGATTTACGATATCCAAACCCACTCCAAAATGTAAGACCTTGACCGGCTTGGAATTGGTAGTCTCCAACAATTGCTTTTTTTATTATTCCTATATCTGCAAGTGCAAAATGGGCTGAGTAAAAATCGAATCCTTTTGGTTGCGACTCGCCAAAAATTGCTTCTCCCGGATCTTTTTCTGCTGTAAAACCAAAACTTACATTCTTTTTAAATTTATACCTGTACCTAAGATAAACTCTGTCTTGGGATCCGTAGAATTGTTTGTTTTCATTCAACAAAGAATCATTTCGGGTTTCATATGCTGGGGTAGATTCTAAGCCACGTTGATGCCTAACTATTAATTCACTTTTACCGTATTTAACTACTTTTTTTAAGCTTATATTTTTGTTTTCACTTTCAGCAGCCTCAAAGCTTACGAAGGGTAATATATTTAAGATAGTTGCTTTATCAAATCCTTCAATGGCAGCTAGCTCGAAGGCAGAAAATATACGACCGTATTGCTGTCTGTATCTAATTAAATTAATTATTTGGGCTTCCTTGAGAAGGTGTAACTCTTCAAAATCTTCTTTTTCTGCCTCGTTGAGGTTTAAAGGTTCATCAAAAAAATCTTCTAAATCATCAAAAAGAGTGGTAAAGTCTGCGTCATCAATGGCACCATCTTGAATAATGAGCTCTACGCGTTCTTCAATAATCTTATTTTTTTGTTCTTCGGTAAGGTTTTGGGCAAAAAGAGACCAACTTAAAAGAATAAAAAATATTGCTATTGAGTACTTCATTCTTTAGGTTGAAAAATTAAACCCACTTGTGGGTTAATGCCTAAAATTTGATCGTATTGTGCGGCCAAATCGAACCTAAGGTGGCCAAGCATTATTCCAAAGCCAAAACTGTTTTGTAGCGGCCTATTTGATAACCCTAACCTTAAAAAGAATTTTTCGGCAAATTGATATTCTGCTCCTCCTTTTAAAGTAGCTTTTCCCGCTATGGGTTTTTCAATTTCAAGTAGG
>JAAZVO010000363.1 GCA_018623405.1 Crocinitomicaceae bacterium | reverse complement strand
TCCAACAATTAAAATAATTGATCCAAAATAAAGTGGGTGCCTTACCCTTTTGTTAAGGCCCAAAAAATGCATTAATGAATACCCTTTAAAGCTTTGTTTCATAATAATTACGCCTGCTAATATGAAAGGACCTCCTAAAAAGGATAATAGATGGTTATCCCAAACTAAAAAACCCTCACATTCTAAATGGAAATAGGCAGGAAAAGCCAAAAAAAAAACTGCAAATAAACTATAGAAAAGACGATAGTTTGAGCCTTTGAATAGCTTCTTAATTATGTTTGTGGCCAAAATGGAATGGAGCACAAAATAAGCAAACCAAGCGGCCACCAAATAAATGTAAGGCAACCACTCCATTTTAAACTGCTACTTGCGAAAGAATAGAATCAAAAATTAATTTGCCATCTAAATTTCCAAGATTGTTATCGGCTGCGCGCTCTGGGTGAGGCATCATTCCAAAAACATTACCGTTAGCATTCATTATGCCGGCAATGTTATTTACAGAGCCATTTAGGTTGGTTTGTTCGTTTACAGTTCCGTTTGCATCTGAATACCTAAACAAAACCTGGTTGTTATCTTCTAGCTTTTGAATTTGCTCAGGGTGGTCAAAGTATCTTCCTTCAGCATGTGCAACAGGAACTTTAATTACCTGCCCTTTTTGCAATTGACTTGTTACCAATGAGCCATCGTTAACAGTAGCTAAAAAGGTGTTTTTGCAAATAAATAACTGTGAGTTGTTATGCTGTAATGTTCCCGGCAGTAAATGTGTTTCGCACAAAATCTGAAAACCATTACAAATTCCCATCACATAGCCACCTTTTTTGGCGTGCTCTATCACTTCAGTCATAATAGGAGAGAACCTTGCAATTGCTCCAGACCTTAGGTAGTCACCATAAGAGAATCCCCCTGGAATAACCACAAAATCAACTCCTTTTAGGTCTTGGTCTTTATGCCAAAGGTGTTCTACCTCAAAACCCATAATGGTTTCAAGTACATAAATCATATCATGATCGCAGTTGGAGCCGGGAAAGGTGATTACGCCAAATTTCATAGCAAATAATTTTGGTCAAAATTAATTAAATGAAGCCCTGAATAATGTTTAAAATCAATGCAATTACAAACACCCAACCTGCATAAGTTTTAAGCTTAGTTTTTTGGTTAGACTCAAAAAAAAAGGAAAGGATAACCGCACCCGGAACTCCTAACATAATTGCCAAAAACAAAAATGAACCCTTTACGAATATGAATCCAATAATTCCGTAAACCATTAACCAAAAAAGAAGATTTAAGGATTTTCTAACCCGAATTTTTCTTGTTTGAATGGATTGAAAATATTTTGCTAGGCCCATAATAAAAACTAAGCCTAATCCTAAAGTGTAAAACCATAAAGACCCTTTTACATTTAAAGAGGTTGGAATACTAAAAGAAAAAATGCCATCAACCAAGAAAAATGGTAATTTCCAATCCATCAAATAATATTGAATCCACAAATACAGCACAGGAATAGAAAACCCTATGATTGGCATTAACCACTCTCTAATTGAGAAGTTGCGGAGAAAAAGTAAAATTTGGTAAACCCAAACCAATAAAATAATTGAAGGAAGATAAGTTATACTCATTAACCCAATAATAAAACCAAGGTCAAAAACATCTGTATGGTTTGCATTAGGGTATGATAGCTTAAGCATTTTGTTTATTGCTAAAACCAAAAGCAATAAGAAAATTGTAGCAGAAGTAGTTTGGTAACTCCAAGGTAAACCCGAAACAATTAATACCCCAAAAAACAGCACTAAAAAGCCATGCGTTTTGGTAAGCTCGTTTTGATTTACCCAATAATTAAGCAAGAAAAAACTAACAAAAATCGCTATTGGTGGGATGATTAGCGTAAAAACTCCAAGGCGTTCAAATGCAAGGGGTAAAAAAGATAATTGTGGATAAGGTTCTATGTTGGCCAACCCAAAAGAAAGCAGACTAACAATCCAAACCCCTAAAAAAACTAGCGTAAGAATTACCAAGTTGGCTACTTGCCCCGTTTGGAAAATCTTAAACATAAAATTTGAGTAGTTTTAAAATCATTTTATAATTACTTTTGAACCTCAAAATTTTCAGCTATGTGGAATGACATTATTTACGGTTTAGGCGATTTCTTTTGGGCAACTTTCGAAATTTTACCGGTGCTAGGAAATAACTTTAATACCTTGTTAATCATTGTTGGTTTTGTAATGTTATTCTTTTGGATAAATCAAATGGCCAAATACAACAAAAAAGCTGCACAAGAAGGCACCTTAAAATAAATTCATAAGGTCATCTCCTATATCTTTCCGATAATACTTTCCTTCAAACTTAACTGCGTTTACCATATCTAGTGCTTGGTTTTTAGCACGATCAATAGATTTTCCGAATCCGGTACAAGCAATTACTCTTCCTCCTGAAGTATAAAGCTCATCGCCATCTGCCTTTGTTCCTGCATGAAAATATATTCCGGATTGTGGCAAATGGTCGAAACGAATATGC
>JAAZVO010000091.1 GCA_018623405.1 Crocinitomicaceae bacterium | reverse complement strand
TTTAAAATTTGCTCCAACATCTAACCTATGGTAAGAAGGCATTCTAAAGTCGTTGCGATTTTCAAAATGCTGAATATCATTAAAGATAGAGCCAAACTCTAGAGTGTTTTGTGGCTGATAGGGTGCATAACGCGTTGTTGCCAAGGTAATGGCGTTTCCGGTTCCATAGACCCAAGTTACGCCAATGTCAATATGGTCGTTTAACTGATGTACTAATACAAATGAAATATCGTGCCTTCTGTCGTATCTATAAGGAAATGGATTCCCAAAATTTAAGTTCTCAAATTGCCTATTGGTCCAAGAAAGTGTATAACCTACCCAACCCGTAGTTTTTCCTTCTTTTTTCTGTAAAAAAACTTCTCCCCCATAAGAGTTGCCTTGACCAAACTCAATTTGCTCATCCCAATTTCTGTTAACCGAGAAAAAAGATGCGCCCTCTTTGTACTCAATAAGGTTTTGCATGGTTTTGTAATAGCCTTCTACTGAAAGCTCGAACCCGCCATTTAAAGATTGTGCAATACCAACGGCAACCTGTTTTGAGTTTTGAGGCTTTACCTTATCTGTGGAGGGCACCCATAAATCGGTAGGTAAACCAACTGTTCCATTTGTTAGCAAGTGGATAAATTGGGCCATTTCTGCATATGATGCTTTAACAGATAGGTTTTCATTTATCAAGAATCTTCCTGACACTCTTGGCTGAAAGCTAAAATATTCTGAGTTTGAACTGATGAATCCCGAGAAGTGCATTCCAACATTTAGCTTTAATCGAGCACCTATTTTTATGTCATCTTCGGCATAAACAAAGGGCTCATGAGCAAAAATTTTATTGCTACCAAAAGAGGTATCAATGTTATTTGCGGGGTTTCCAATATCCGACTGAAAAGCATTTATTCCTGGGGAAAAAGTATGGTAAATATTTCCTAAACCTGCCTTTATGTAATGGTTTGGGTTAGGAAGAATATCAAAATCAATTTTTCCGGCAAAGTCTTCAATTCCTGAAGTGTATTCATATTTAAATGTTTCACCATAAGTGGTATCAGGCTCAATGGTTTCATCTGCAGTTTCTTCTCCTATCCTAAATCTGTACCTGCTGTAAGTAAATGTAGTATTAGAAAATACTTTTTTAGAGATAATTTGATTCCATCTAATTGCTGTAGTTGCATTTCCCCAACCTAAACCGGCCTCAGAGCTTGAGTTAAAGGTTGTGTTATTAAAAGTATTTGAATATTCATCTCTAAAATAAGCTTGATCATCTCCAAAATACCCACTTAAATACAACCTGCTTTTATCTGAAAATTTATGGTTGATTTTAGCATTTAAATCATAGAAGTAGTAGCCTGCAACTGCATCGCTTCCACTTTGTTGTGCTTGCCTTCTAATTATAGGTCTGGCTAGCACATCAATGTAAGTTCTTCTTCCTGATACAATTAAAGAGGTTTTATCTTTTATCAATGGGCCCTCCACCGTTAGTTTTGAGCTAATAATACCAATAGAACCTGTTCCCTGCCACTTTTTTTGAGAGCCTTCTTTCATTCTAATGTCAATTACTGAAGATAGCCTTCCGCCATACCTTGCGGGGAAGCCGCCTTTAATTAGCTCAACATTGTTAATAGCATCGTTATTAAATACTGAGAAAAAGCCAAAAAGGTGTGATGCATTATATACCGGAACTCCATCCAGTAAAATTAGGTTTTGGTCTGGGCCACCACCTCTTACATACAGCCCACTTGTTCCTTCACCTCCGCTTTGTACACCCGGTAATAATTGAATAACTTTTAAAACATCTCGCTCGCCAAGTAACATCGGAATTACCTCAGCTTGCTTCATCGGAATTTCAATAGCACTCATTTGCGAGCGCTCTTGAATTTGTTCCATTCTACTTGCTTTTACCTCAAATGTAGAGAGCTGAATAGAAGATGATAAGTTGTGGTTTTGGGTAATGTTCTCCTTTAAATCAACTTTTATTTTTTGAGATTGAAAACCCACATAAGAAATTACAATTTGATACGTATCAGCCGGAAGTGTAAGACTATAAAAACCATACTCGTTCGAGGTAGTACCAACTAATTTTTGAGGGCTATAAATACTTGCTCCTATTAACTTCTCACCAGTTTCGCTATCAGAAACGTATCCTGAAAGAGTAAATTTTTGCCCAAAAGCTGCGCTTAAGCAAAACCAAAAAATAAACAGAAAAGTAATTTGCTTCAATGGTAGGGCTTGCGTTGGTAAATAAACGACAGAAAATCAAATTATTGCATGCCGCTTATACATTTAACAGCACCAATACTTAATCGTTTAATTTTAGAACCGCTAAGAAGGCTTGTTGCGGTACTTCTACATTTCCAACTTGGCGCATTCGCTTTTTACCCTTTTTCTGCTTTTCTAAGAGTTTTCGTTTTCGGGTAATATCACCTCCGTAACATTTTGCGGTTACATCTTTTCTAAGTGCTTTTACCGTTTCTCTGGCAATAATTTTAGCACCAATAGCTGCTTGGATTGCAATTTCGAATTGTTGCCTTGGAATTAACTCTTTCAACTTTTCGCAAATCTTCTTTCCGAAATGAAACGAATTATCTCTATGAATTAAGGAAGATAAAGCATCAACTTGATCGCCATTTAATAAGATATCGAGCTTTGCGAGGTTTGATGTTTTATAGCCAATAGGATGGTAATCGAAAGAAGCATAACCTTTCGAAATAGTTTTTAACCTATCGTAAAAATCGAAAACTATTTCGGCTAATGGCATGTCAAATTGCAACTCTACTCTATCTGTGGTTAAGTAAACTTGGTTCTTTAAGATTCCTCTTTTTTCTATGCACAACCCCATAACCGCCCCAACAAAATCAGATTTGGTGATTATTTGAGAAGTAATATATGGTTCTTGTACATAATCTAATGTGGTAACTTCAGGAAGATCGGATGGGTTATTTACTTCTAACTCCTCTCCTTTTTTTGTAAAAGCTTTATAAGAAACGTTGGGAACAGTAGTAATTACGGTCATATCGAACTCTCGTTCTAAACGCTCTTGAATAATTTCCATGTGCAACATTCCTAAGAACCCGCAACGGAAACCAAATCCTAAAGCGGCTGAAGATTCAGGCTCATAGGTTAATGAAGCATCGTTCAACTGCAATTTATCCATTGCCTCGCGCAACTCTTCATATTCATCTGTATCCACAGGGTAAATACCTGCGAATACCATAGGCTTAACATTCTCAAACCCGGTTATTGCTTTATCACAAGGTCTGGAAACATGGGTAATTGTGTCTCCAACTTTAACCTCTTTTGCCTTTTTTATACCTGAAATGATGTAACCTACATTTCCTGCTGAAATTTCTTTACGGGGCTCATAATCCATCCTAAGCACGCCAATTTCATCAGCATCATACTCTTTCTTAGTATTTACAAACTTTACCAAGTCCCCCTTTTTTATGGTGCCGTTCATGATTCGGAAGTAAGCTACTATGCCTCTGAACTGATTAAAAACTGAATCAAATATTAAGGCTTGTAAAGGAGCCGATGAATCACCTTTTGGGGCAGGAATTCTATTGATAATAGCATCTAAAATATTATCTACACCCAATCCTGTTTTTCCTGAAGCAGCTATTACATCTCCTTCATCGCAACCAATTAAATCCACAATTTGATCTGTTACCTCTTCGGGCATGGCACTTGCCAAGTCCATTTTATTGAGAATGGGGATAATTTCTAAATCGTGTTCTAATGCCAGATAAAGATTAGAAATTGTTTGAGCTTGAATACCTTGTGTTGCATCTACTATTAGCAGCGCTCCTTCACAGGCTGCAATAGATCTTGAAACTTCGTATGAAAAATCAACGTGTCCCGGAGTATCAATTAAATTCAATACATAATCTTCACCATTGTGATTGTATGCCATCTGAATAGCATGGCTTTTAATGGTAATTCCGCGTTCACGCTCCAAATCCATATCATCAAGGGTTTGCTCTTGCAGGTCTCTATCGCTTATTGTACCTGTTGTTTGAAGCAGGCGATCGGCCAAAGTGCTCTTGCCATGATCGATATGAGCGATGATACAGAAATTACGGATGTTTTTCATAGTTGAAAATGGTTCGCGAAAATACGGGTTTTACCTATCTAAAACATATTTGCTCAATATTTGGTTTTCTTTGCATTCCCACATGCCCTAATTTTGATTTTTTGAAGAAATACTAAGTTTAATGAATGTTATAAAAACGCTCAATAAAAACAAGGGCAAAACCCTATTCTCTTTTGAAATTTTACCTCCTTTAAAAGGTAAAAGAATACAATCTATTTATGATGCTATAGACCCGTTAATGGAGTTTAATCCAAGTTTTATTAATGTAACTTACCACCGTGAGGAGTTTGTTTATAAAAAGCGCGAAAAGGGGTTTCTCGAAAAGGTATCAATCAGAAAAAGACCCGGAACTGTAGGCATTTGCGCTGCCATTCAGCATAAATACGGAGTTATTACAGTTCCACATTTAACTTGTGGAGGCTTTTCTGCAGAAGAAACCGAAAACGCTTTAATTGACCTCCACTTTTTAGGCATCAATGATATTCTAGCCCTTAGAGGGGATCCTGTTAAAACTGAATCTGCATTTGTTCCTGAGCCTAACGGACATACATATGCAGTAGAGTTGGTTCAGCAAATTGAAAGTATGAATGAGGGTAAATATCTAGATGAAGAAATTAAAAAGCCTGAGCCTACCAACTTTTGTATTGGTGTTGCCGGTTACCCAGAGAAGCATTATGAGGCAATGAACCAAAAATTGGACATTCAATACCTCAAACAAAAAATTGAAGCTGGCGCAAGCTACATTGTTACCCAAATGTTTTTTGACAATGCTAAGTACTTCAAATTTGTGGATGATTGTAGAGCTGCAGCTATTGATGTACCCATAATTCCCGGTTTAAAACCACTTACCACGCTCAAGCACATTAAATTTATTCCAAAAACATTTTTTGTTGACTTTCCGGATGATTTAACCGATCAACTTATTAAATGTAAAACCAATGAAGAGGTTGCAGAAGTTGGAGTTGCTTGGACAATAAAGCAATCAAAAGAGTTGGTTGAACATAAGGCCCCATGTATTCACTACTACACTATGGGAAAAAGCGATCACGTAAAAAATATTGCTAAAGCTGTTTTTGGATAACTATTTAAAGTTGGCCATGTATCGGGCTACGTATTTTCCAAGAATATCAAATTCTAAATTTACAGCATCGCCCACCTTTAAGTGTTTAAAATTTGTATGCTCATAGGTAAAAGGAATAATTGCAACAGAGAAACCGTCGGGCTTTGAATCTACCACGGTAAGACTTACGCCATTAATGGTAATTGAACCTTTTGGTACAGTAATAATCTCAGGGTCTATATCATGCGATATATGATAATACCAACTTCCATCCGCTTCTTCTACTTTGGTAACAATTCCTTTTTTATCTACATGCCCTTGCACAATATGTCCATCTAACCTACCATTCATGGTCATGCAGCGCTCCACATTCAACTCATCTCCAACCTTTAAATCTCCCAAATTTGAACGCTGAAGCGTTTCTAAAATAGCCGTAACGGTATATTGCTCATCAGATAGCTTCACTATTGTTAAGCAAACCCCATTGTGGGCAACGCTTTGGTCTATTTTTAGTTCTCCGGGAAAGGGATTTGAAATGGAAATATGCAAGTTTTCTTGCTCTCTTTCTAATGCTTCGACTTTACCTAACGCCTCAATAATTCCTGTAAACATTTAATTAGATGTTGGATTTTGTTGTTTTTGGTTGATGATGGTAACATTACCTTTTATTACCCTTGGCTCAATGCCTGAAAGTCTTATTTCATTTACTGTGCAAACGTAGAAATAAACCCCTGATGGCACCGCAATGCCAGACCGCATGTCTTTACCATCCCAACCAATATTAGGATTGTTAGTTTCAAAAACTAAAGTACCCCATCTGTTGAATATTTTTATATCAATATCTTCAACAAACTTGTAAGGAAAAGGCACTAAGAAATCATTTACCCCATCGCCTCCCGGCGTAAAGATGTTTGGCAATTCGTAAGTAGGACAATTATCAACACAAAATTTTTCCCCTAATGGGCTTTCATTTCCTGAAGAATCAATTGCTGTAACAGCATAACATCCGGCTAAAGAATTTAGGTTTTCCCTAACAAATGATACCTCTTCTGCATTTGCAATTTCGTATATTTCTTGATATGTACCACCTAAAACAGAAGTAAAATAGATTTTATAAAAAGCAACGTCATCAGCGCATGATAAATTTGGGTTTTCCCAATCAAGGTAAACATTATCTAAATCACAATCTGCTTCCACAAAAATATTTGGTGGATTGCAAGGAGGAACAGTATCTCTTGGTATACCGCAAGCTTGCTGCGATAAATTTAAAATTGGATCAATAAAGCCGGGAGTTGAGTAACTTCCAATAGATTTTATGCGGTAACAATAACTAATACCATTAACCAAACCTGTGTCTGAATACAGGGGCGTTTCAACAGTGTCTAAGACCTCAAACCTGTTAGAGTCTTCATTAAATTTTTGGACTTCAAACGCGGTGTTTTGCCATGGTACATTTATGTTCCATGAAAGGTCTAAAGTTTCATCTTGAGGTTGTATTTTCAAAAAAACTGAACTTGCTCTTTGAGTGGGCCCTTTAATACCTTGATTATTTTCTAATACTACCCTGTATCTATATTGAAAATTTAATGTATTCAACCCTGAATCTACCAATAATGTATCACCAAAATTTAAAGCGTTAAATGGGCCTATGGTGGCTATTAAATCTTCTACTTGTCCTGTAACAGAGCGATATACTTTGTAAACATATGGGCCGGGGAATTGAACTGAATCATCTAACTCTGTGGGTTTTGCCCAGAATACACTATCTACTCCTTCAAACTCCGAAGTTCTTTTTACGGTTACACGTGTAATAACAGGAACATCTTTTCTTAGTTGGGCACAAAACTCAGGTGTAGGGTAACTTTCTGCTTTATCAGGATAAACTCCTGTTATCATATAACAATACCTATGTCCATGCACTAAACCATTTCCATTATTATCATCCAAATAGGTTAAATTATTGTATCCGCTTACAAAATCAATTAATTGATAGCCCGTGGCGGAGGGCACCCCGGTAATACACTCATCAGGCGAGTATCCCAAAGAATCTATTTTTCGGTAAATGTTATAGCCAATGGCATTGTCACATGGGTTTGCGCTCCAAGTAAGCCTAATATTATTTCCTTCAGGGTTAGCTGCGTAGTTTTCTGATGGTGGCCCAATGACCTTTATATTCATTGAGGCAAAATTTACTAGCTCAGCTATTAAACCCCTATTATCTCTAGCTTTAAAAGTTATTTGATATGGCCTTAATTTAATATGGTCACAATTTGTGGCCCAATAAAATGTTCCAATAACAGAGTCAGAGTTGGTAACCCCTTGAGTAAAAAAGGCAGAATCTTCATCAAAACTTAAATTGAGAGGTAGACCAACTGCAATCAAGGTAATTACATCACCATTGTCATAAGCCTTTATCTCAGTGTTGATGGTATCTCCGGCAATCACACAAATATCTTCAATAGGAGCAAACTCTGGTGGGTTATTGTCGCAGGGACCAATTTTTATTTGCATATCCCTTAACACCTCCCCAACCTTTACAATAGAGCCCGAAAGAGTATCTCTTCTGTATTCTTCAATTAATATACAAATGTTATAATCTCCTTGCTGTTGAGGTGAGTCCCAGCTTAATAATCCAGTATTGGGGTTAATTGATAATTTGTTATTGGGGCCGGGGGCAATTTGATCAGGTGTTTTATAATCTGGAATAGGTTTTCCTTGATCTCCATAACAAACTGATATTGAATAAACTAAACTGTCGTTATCAGGGTCAACAGCTCCTGGATTATGGTAATACGGTTTTTTAAGGCATCCGTTATCAATAGGTAAGTTTTCCAGTGTCGGAGAGGTGTTATTTCCAACTGTTGGGCTAATCACCAAAACAGATCTCAAATAAAACGGAACACTAACGGAATTGGGAATATTTTCAATTTCAGCAACCCTGTTTGGGTCTAGCATTGATATTACATAGGTGCCAGGACCAGCATAGGTGTGTGTTGTAATGTATTTATTAACCTTAGTGTATGTGTTAATGGTTTCACCGTCATAAGTGTTTGAATATTGTGGACATAAGTTTTGAGTAACACCATTTGAACGATAAACGGTCTCCATTAAACCATCACCAAAATCAACATCTAGCGTACATCTGTCAGCACTTGTTGATGATGGGTCGGTGTAAGTAGTAATTGTAATTTCGTAAGTAAGGTTATTAATATGCCTATACGAAATCTCTCCAGCCCTGTTATGAGTTGCAAACGCTGTAGCGCTAAAAAGAATTAAAAAAACTAGGATAACAAGATTCCGCATCAACTTGCTAATTTACGCACTATTTCAACAATTATTGTTGAAAATTGGTTCATTGTATCAGCGGTTATTATTAGGTAATGAACGAACATCTGCATTACCTTGCTTAGGCGGTGTTAATAATATTAGCTTTGCAATCCGAAAATTTCACCCATGTTAGAATTAAAAAAGACAGAAGAATTAAACTTTAAATCTTGTATCATTCAAGTTGTAAATGATAAAAATTCAATTGATAAAAGGCTTGAACCATTTCAATCTGAAGCTTCAAAAAATGCTTTAGCTGAAAAAGCCCCGATATCCGCATTAACACCAACTGTTTTTCAAGGTGTAGCATTATCAAATCCATCAAAAGGATATCAAAACTTAGAATATTTACGTGTTGCGGGAAATTCATTTAATAAAGGCCTAAATCAAGGAAAACATCAAATAGCAACAGTTTTTGGTGATGATAAAAATTCAATTTTAGCCTTATTAGAAGGACTAGTATTAGGAAACTATCAGTTCAATAAATATTTCACCGAGCCAAAGAATAACTCACTTCAAGAAATAGCCGTGGTTTGCGAAGGTTTAAACCAAAGTGACTTAGATGAGCTTGTAAATGTGGCAACTGCCGTTTCAGCCGCAAAAACATTAGTAAACGAGCCTCAAAACTTTCTAACTGCAACTCAATTGGCTGAGGAAGCAAAAAATCTAGGAAAAGAAGCTGGTTTTAAGGTAGAAACCTTTAATAAGCAAAAAATTGAGTCGTTAAAAATGGGAGGACTATTAGCTGTAAATAAAGGCAGCATTCAACCTCCCACCTTTAACATTTTGGAATA
>JAAZVO010000090.1 GCA_018623405.1 Crocinitomicaceae bacterium | reverse complement strand
GTTTTACAGCACTATGGTATGATAAGCAGTTCGCCTAAAGTAAAAAAGGAGAGTATTGTTTTAGAAGACAGTAAATGGATTAGAGCAGATATGGCAGGGCTTTTCAGACCTTTTAAAAAATCAGGACAATTTGTAAAAGAAAATCAGGTACTTGGAAAAATTACTGATGTTGCCGGGCAATATGAAATTGAAGTAGAAGCCCCTGAATCAGGTTATTTGATTGGACACAACAACAACCCTGTGGTAAATAGAGGTGATGCCCTTTTTCATTTGGGCACCACCTAATCTAGTTTAATTTCCTCCGTAAATCAATTTGTATGTTTTGGTTTCTGTTCCTGTGTTTACAGTGCAGAAATAGATACCCGGAGCTACTTTGTCTCCCATATCGTTATCTCCCTTCCAATAAAACGCGTACTCACCATTAATATCCATGTTTTGAGCAAGGGTTTTAACCAAACGTCCGGTAAAATCAAGAATATTGATATTCACTTTAGTATCCTCTTCTGCTCTAACATTTATTTGATGAACCTCATTAAATGGATTAGGGAAACCAGATAGGTTTAAGCCATTATTTAACGGCTGCTCCACAACTCCAATACCTGTGGTATCATTAGGATCAACCCATTTTTCAAACTCAGGTTGCGGCAATTTTTTATTAGTATAAATATGAAACTCTCCTACTTCAAAATTCATTGATGCGTTTACATCAGTAACATTTATTGAATCTCCGGTAAAGTAATCATACCACCATCCTGTTGAAGAAAATCCGGGTATCATACTAATATTACTCATAGCGAAGTTTCCAATAATAGCCGCATCCATATCAGGATGATATAAATGAACTCTCTTACCAGAACCGGCAACATCAATGTTAAAATTTGAAGTACTAAAGGTTGGGTAATCTCTCTTTAATTTAAAAACCGCACCAAAAGCTCTGTATAATCTGTACCTGTCAGGATCTTCAAAATAATCCCATCTAATAGGTTTATTGGCAGTTCTACAATCAGGGTTAATGGTTCCATCAGGGCAATAGTTTATTGAATAAGGATATCCTAACTCATCAAACTGCCAAATCATTTTTGGACCCGGAATAGCCATTAAGAAAGCAGCAATCATTTCTTGCCTTTCTAAGGCTGTTTTAAGATTTTTAAGATTATAACCTGAAACTGAATTTCCATAATTAACAGCTTCGTATATATGTCTTTCCTCATCGTGGCTGCAAGCATAAACAACAGCATGTGAATCATTCCAACCACGAGTTTTATAGCTTGCCCAATCAATATTTCCGCTGTAACCAATACTTAATTCTTTATAAGGACCATGAAGATTACCCCAAGGCATCATTCCATTGTTGGCCAAAACAGTTTCCTCAGAATTATCTGCTAAGTGCTCCAGAATTACATAAGCTGTAGGGTCTTTACTCCAAATATGGCTAGAGTATTCGTTCCAAATATCAACTCTTTGTTGGTCGTAAGCATTCCAAGCACCAATATTTCCTAAGGTATTCTTTTGGGTAAACCCTTTTGAAAGGTCAAAACGATATCCATCAACTTTAAACTCCTCAATCCAATAAGCTATAACACGCTTAGTAAAATCTTTTGTGTATTGGCTTGTATGGTTATAGTCGTAACCAACATTAAAATCATGTTTTGCAACTTGGTTAAACCAAGGGCTATTGGCTGTTGGCTGTCCCCACTGACCTGCACTTGGATCGAAATACATTCTTACTTGTGGGTTTTGCCCAAACGAGTGGTTAATAGCGATATCTAGGATAACTGCAATATTTCTGCGATGACATTCTTCAACCAACTTTTTTAAGTCATCCTTAGGGCCATAATATTTATCAGGTGCACAGAAAAACATTGGGTTGTAGCCCCAACTTTCATTGCCTTCAAATTCCATAATAGGCATTAATTGAATCGCGTTAATCCCAAGCCTCTCGAAATAGTCTAATGAATCTATAACTGATTGATAGCTATGCTCTTTTGTAAAATCTCTTAGGAGTAATTCATAGATAATCAGATTTTCTTTTGAAGGTCTTTGATAATTTATGGTATTATCCCATTGGTAGGGTTGTTCTCCCGGATGTAATACCCCAACCGGATAAGTTGTTTTCCCTTCTGGGTATGGTGTAAGGTTGGGATAGATTGAAGCAGGAATCCACTTATCATTCCAGGGATCCAATATTTTATCTGAGTAAACATCTGCCACGCGCATGGCTTCATCTCCAATTGAGTATTGAAAACGATATTCTTTTCCTGCAGTTAACCCATTTATTTGCACCCAATACCTGTCTCCTGAAGGAGTTTTATTCATAAAATATTTAGGGTCGTACTCCCAATTTGAAAAGTCTCCAATAACAAAAACATAATCTTTAAATGGAGCTACCAATTGCAATACAACGCTTGTATCATTCAAATAATTTATTCCATCTACAATACCATTTGGTGATGGCGCAATATTTACTCCACCCTTGGCCACATAATAAAAAGTATCTGTTACTACGTTTCCTGCGCCGTTATCTGCAGTCATGGTAAGGTAATATTTACCATAGCTAAAGTTTGACGTATTAATAGTAGCATCTAATAGCTTGGCATTAGACTTTTGTTGAACCAATGTTCCATTTTGAAAAATTGAAATAGTAGATGGTTCTGAAGCCTCTGCCCTTAAAGCAATTTGATCGCCAAGATCTACAACCAAACCTCTTTGATCAGGCAAGGTAAATCTAGCCTCATAGCCTCCTTGAAAAAGATCAACAAAAATATCTGACCCGTCTGAAGCTCTACCTACTTTATTTCCGGCAGCATCTCTAAATACAAAAGCCAAACGGTAAGCTGTTTCAGCAGCAGGAATATTGTAAAAACTCTTTATATGATACTGAATCATGTGCCTGTCATTACCCAAGGCTGTCATTTTAACTTTATTATCTGCTGTACCCCAATTTCCTTGAACATGTCTCCAATCGGTATTGGTAGAGCTCGCATTGGTAATTACTCCGGTGTGAGCGTAAACTTGAGCAACTCCGGCTAACTCGCCATTGCCTAATGAGGCATCAAAAATTACGGTAACCGTGTCGTCTTGTGTAACAAATGTTGGCTGTAATGTTACAACCTGTGCCATACCACTAAGGCCAACCACAATAAATAAGGCAAAAAATATCTTCTTCATTTCCATGTATTTATGCGGTAAAATTAAGAGAAAAAAATGAAAGTGTAAAAAGTACACTTTCATTATTCTATCTCCGATTCTTCTTTTGGCTCAAACTTGAAAAGTTGCGCAGGTTTATGCAGCACTCCTTTTTGTTTTTCATTTAACGGCACTACATTATCATTCTTCTTCATCTTCTTTCTAAAGTTCCTTTTATCTAACTTACTTCCAAGCACCACTTCATGTAATTTTTGTAGTTGACTTAAAGTGAATTTTTTTGGCAGCAACTCAAAACCAATCTGTTTATATTCCAAATCGTCTCTCAATGTTTCTAGTGCTTTGTTAAATATTTTATTGTGATCAAAAGCTAACCTTGGTATTTGGTTAATATTAACCCAATGTGTATTGCCAGCAAAAGAAGAAGCCTTTGGCGAAACATCACTCATTTTTATTAATGAGAAATAAGAAACAGTAATTACCCTTGCATCGGGTTGAGTTCTTAATTTTTGGAGCCAAAATTTATCTTCTTTTTTCGATAACCTTTTTGGATCACCAAAAGCATGAAATTGCTTCAAGTATATTTTTTCGATAGAGGTTAATTCCTTAAGTACGCGGTAAGCTGCAGAGTCTAAATCTTCATCTGCATTTACAAGGTCGCCGGGTAATGCAAACCTTGTTTTTTGATTAATGTTATCATCTTGGCGCTGTTCGATTAATAATACATTAAGATTTTCAAAATCAAAGCCGAACACCACACAATCTACGGAAATATTAGGGTTTTTTTGAGACATTAAAAGTAGTTTTGATTAGTGTTCTCAAAAATAGAAAAAATAAGCTGAAAATTGTATGAATTTTGAAAAGTGTAAAAAATACACTTTCTTTGTTTTTACTAATTCGACTCATATTTTATGTCAAAAGAAATAAACCGAATTGCAGTACTAACCTCAGGCGGTGATGCCCCGGGTATGAATGCCGCCATTAGAGCAGTAGTTAGGTCTGCCATTTATTACGATAGAAAAGTTTTTGGTGTTTACCGCGGTTATGAAGGAATGATTGAGGGTGATATTGTAGAAATGAACATCCGTTCTGTTTCCAGAATAATAGACAAGGGTGGCACTATTATAAAATCTGCAAGAAGTAAAGAATTTAGAACTCCCGAAGGAAGACAACAAGCCTACGAACAACTTAAAAAACACCAAATTGATAGCTTAGTAGTTATTGGTGGTGATGGAAGTTTTGCAGGTGCAAAAATTTTCGGTGAAGAATTCGACATTCCTGTAATCGGTATTCCGGGTACAATTGATAATGACCTGTATGGTACAGATGTTACAATAGGTTATGATACTTCAACCAATGTTGTGGTAGAATGCATCGATAAAATTAGAGATACGGCCTCCTCTCACAACAGATTGTTTTTTGTTGAAGTAATGGGGCGCGACACAGGATTTATCGCCTTGCGCGCAGGTATTGCAACAGGAGCTATCGCCGTAATGATGCCGGAAGAAGAAATGAGCATTGAGCAACTAATAAATACCATAGATAGAGGAGCCAAAACAAGAAAAACCTCGAGTATTGTTATTGTAGCTGAAGGAGAGCAACATGGCGGAGCAGCAGAAGTAGCTGCAAAGGTTATGGCGCAGTACGACCACTACGAAGCAAAGGTTACCGTTTTAGGACATATTCAAAGAGGTGGTTCTCCAACAGTTTTCGATAGGGTTTTAGCATCTAGAATGGGGGTTAAAGCGGTTGAAGCTTTGCTTGAAGGAGGAACTGATGTAATGACAGGTTTAATAAACGGTAAGATAGAACTAGTTCCCTTCACCTCAACCTTTGACAAAAGATCTAAATTAAACGAAGAAATTTTAAGAATTAGCAAGATACTTTCCATCTAATGACAGAACAGATTTTAGACCATATCCAAAACATTTTTCCCGCAGAACAAGACATACCTGAAAAGTATAATGTAAAAGCCCCTGTGCACCAAACCACTTATTTGTGTGATGGTAAACTTGTGGAATGGAAGGGAGAAATGAAAGATGTTTATTCTCCCATTTACATTAAAGAGAAGGGAAAACTCACCCAAAAATACTTGGGCTCATATCCGCTAATGACGGGCGATGAAGCCAAAAATGCACTTGAAGCAGCCAAAAAAGCTTACGCAAAAGGTACAGGTGTTTGGCCAACCATGAAGGTGAAGGACCGAATAACCTACATGCAAAGGTTTGTAGAAAAAATGCAAGCTAAGCGTACAGAGGTGGTTAACCTTTTAATGTGGGAAATAGGTAAAAACTTAAAAGACTCTGAAAAAGAGTTCGATAGAACAGTACAATATATTTTAGATACTATTGACTCTCTTAAAGACTTAAACAGAAGGTCCTCTCATTTAGAATACGAAAGCGATATCTATGCCCAAATCAGGAGAGGTCCGCTAGGTGTAGTGGCCTGTATGGGTCCATACAACTATCCCTTAAATGAAACTTTCTGTACTTTAATTCCCGCTTTAATTATGGGAAATGCAGTAATCTTAAAACCGGCAAAATATGGTGTACTTCTACTTTCTCCGCTTTTAGATGCCTTCAAGCAAACATTCCCTCCAGGTACCATAAACATTATTTATGGCTCAGGCAGAGAAACAATAGGCAACTTAATGAAAACCGGTGAAATTGATGTGTTTGCATTTATTGGAACCTCAAAAGGGGCCAACGGATTGAAAAAAATGCATCCGAAACCTAACCGACTGCGTTCCGTTTTAGGATTAGAAGCTAAAAATCCTGCTATTATTCTACCTGATGCAGATTTAGACCTTACAGTGAAAGAATGTGTTTTAGGCGCCCTTTCATATAACGGACAAAGGTGTACTGCTCTAAAAATGATTTTTGTACACGATGCTATAAAAGATGAATTTTTAAAGCGTTTTGTTGCGGCCATCAACAATTTAAAAATTGGAATGCCATGGGAAGATGGGGTTCAAATTACACCACTCCCGGAGCCAGATAAACCTGCATACATTAAAGGTTTAATTAAAGATGCTCAAGATAAAGGAGGTGCTTTGTTGAACGATGAGGGCGGTGCTCAAAACAAAAGCTTTATTTACCCTGCAGTTGTTTACCCAGCCTCGCCTGATATGGATGTTTTTCACGAAGAACAATTTGGACCCATAATTCCAATTAGAAGCTTTGTTGACATCCAAGAACCAATTGATTTTATTGTTGACTCAAATTATGGTCAGCAAGTAAGCATATTTGGAAGCAACTCTGATGAAGTTGCCAAAATGATTGACCCAATGATTAATCAAGTATGTAGGGTCAACATCAATAGTCAATGCCAAAGAGGTCCTGACGTATTTCCATTTAACGGAAGAAAAGATTCTGCAGAAGGAACTCTAAGTGTTTATGATGCCTTGCGTGTATTCTCTATCAGAACCCTTGTTGCCTGTAAAAACCATGGGGTAAACAAAAAGGTTTTATCAGAGATATTGGAAGATAGAAAGTCTAATTTTTTAACCACAGATATAGTGCTCTAATTTTTTGCTCATGATTTTAATTGCTGATAGCGGTTCAACCAAGGCCGATTGGATTTTGGTTGACAAACAAGCCAACCCTATTAACGATTTCCAAACTATTGGATTTAACCCGTTCTTTCACGATGAAGATTTTGTAGAAGCCAAAATCAAAGAAAACCACAAATTAACCTTGTATGCTGATGGCATAAGCCAAGTTTTTTTTTATGGTGCAGGTTGTTCGTCACCTCACCTCAATAAAAAAATTCAAAAAGGTTTAGAAAGGGTTTTTAAAAATGCAACCGTTTTAGTAGATCACGATTTGCTTGGCGCAGCTTATTCTTGCTACAATGGAGAGCCAAATATTGCTTGCATAATTGGCACAGGTTCAAACTCATGTCTTTTTGACGGTGAAAAAATTCATGAAGAGGTTCCTGCCTTGGCATATATTTTAGGCGATGAAGGTTCTGGTAGCTACTTTGGAAAAATTTTATTGGCAAACTACCTCTACAAAAAACTACCAAAAGTTATTCATGATGACTTTGCAGAACAGTTTAAATTAACCAAAGATGAAATTTTTGATAGGGTTTATAATAAACCCAACGCCAATGTTTATTTGGCAGGTTTCACAAGGTTTATTTCAACTCATAAAAAGCATCCATTTTTTCAAGAGATTTTAATTGATGGCTTAGCCCACTTTATGAATACTCACGTAGCTTGCTATGAAAACTACATGGAATTGCCTGTAAATTTTGTTGGTAGTGTAGCTTTTCACTTTGAAGATGAATTAAAACTTGCAGCCAAAAGGTTAGGTATCAATATTAGGTCGGTAGTAAAAAAACCAATTAATGGTTTAGTTACTTACCATTTTAGATATAACCTAACTTTAGCCTAATGAAAAAAATAGTTGTTATTGCTCACGACAAAATGAAACCCACGTTGGTTTCTTTTTTCAAAGAGCGCGAAGCTTGGTTGTGGGGGCGAGAATTAATTGCTACAGGCAAGTCTGCCGAGGCCATTGAAGACGAAATAAAAAGTATTCCCGTAAAACATCTTTCGCGCGGAAGGTATGGTGGCTACAACCAAATTACCGAAATGATTTCTACCGGAGATGTAGATATGGTTGTTTTCTTTAGAGATCCTTATGTTACAGAACATCATGAAGATATTGCCAAACTTTTAACAGCTTGCAATAGAGCAAACATTCCGTTAGCAACCAACCCTGCAAGTGCTGAGCTATTAATTATTGGCAGAATAAGGGTTGAGGCTGCTGAAAAAACCAAAAAATAAATGACAATTAAAGGTTTATTATTCGACCTTGATGGCGTGATTTGCGACACCGCAAAATATCACTACCAAGGATGGAAAAAACTTGCCAATCACTTAGGTTTCGACTTAACTCTTGAACAAAACGAAGCCTTAAAGGGCTTAAGCAGAAGAGAATCGGTAGATCAACTATTAAAGATTGGTGGCATAACCCTAAGCGAAGCGGAAATTATTGAGAACATGGAACTCAAGAATAGTTGGTACATTGAGTTTTTAAACGATATGACCGCCAATGATGCCCTACCGGGAGCAATTGATTTTGTTTCAAAAGCAAAGCAAAAAGGGTGTAAAACTGCATTAGGCTCTTCAAGCAAAAACGCAAAAAAAATTATTGACCTTTTGGGCATCAAACACCTATTCGATACACTAATTGATGGAACTGATATTACAAACTCAAAACCTCATCCGGAAGTATTTTTAATGGGAGCCGAAAATTTAGGCTTGTCTCCCGAAGAATGTGTGGTATTTGAAGATGCTACCTCAGGAGTTGAAGCAGCCCTAAACGGCAATTTTAAATGTGTTGGAATTGGAAAAAAAGAAGTATTAAACAAAGCCCATTATGTAGTTGGCGGTTTAAACCAAATAACATTAGAGAAATTACAAGAAATATTTGAAGAAAAATGAAGGAGTATTACAAGTTAGACGAATGGAAAATTATCGAAGAAGGTTTTAACCCTGAGCATCATCAAGGTTCAGAAAGTATTTTTTCTATTGGTAATGGAGCTTTTGGTCAAAGAGCAAATTTCGAAGAGAAATACTCAGGACCTTCTCTACAAGGCAGTTATGTAGGTGGGGTTTATTATCCTGATAAAACCAGGGTAGGATGGTGGAAAAACGGATACCCTGAATACTTTGCAAAAGTGTTAAATGCCCCAAAGTGGATTGGTATTAACCTAGTTGTAGAAGGAGAAGAAGTTGACCTTTATACAGCCAAGGTTGAAAACTTTAGAAGAGATTTAGACATGCAAAAGGGCGTGCTTCACAGAACTTGTGACGTTACTCTTTCTAACGAAAAAAAAATAAACCTCAAAAGCACTCGATTCTGCAGCATGCATGATACCGAACTTGGTGCAATCAAATATGAAGTAACTCCACTAAATTTTTCGGGTTCAATATCTTTTGAACCATACGTAGATGCAGACGTGGAAAACGAAGATTCTAACTATGATGAAAAGTTTTGGGTTGAAGTTTCAAGAACTGTTCATCCTCAAAGAGGTTCTGTAACTGCAAAAACAAAAAAAACCGGCTTTGTAGTTTCTACAGGTATGCAGTTTTGGGTTGAAGTTGAGGGT
>JAAZVO010000089.1 GCA_018623405.1 Crocinitomicaceae bacterium | reverse complement strand
TGTTTCAGGATTTTAAATGGTCCTGATGCACCTGAGTTGGTACTCCAAGAAATGGATCGTGAACTATTAGTTTATATCACCAACCGTCAAGTATCAAACAACTACAACGAAAGCTACCAAGAAGTAGATCCATTTATTATTGCTCCAGATACCTTAAATGGTGTAGGATTAACAGATGCTGACAAAGCAGAATATGCTTCTTATAAATTCCAAGGATACATCGTTTACCAAGTAAAAGACGGTTCAGTAGCGCCATCAGACCTTACAAACGAAGAGTTAGCACGTCCTATTTTCCAATGCGACATTCAAGATGGCGTTGCTCAAATCATCAACTTCCCTGTTGATGAGTCTGTGGGTTACCCCATCCCAACAGAAATGGTAAATGGAAACGATGACGGCATTACCAAAGCCTTTAAAGTTACTACCGATGCTTTTGCTCAAGGTGATAACAGATTAGTAAACCACAAGTCATACTATTTCATGGCACTAGCTTATGCCTACAACAACTATGAAGAGTACGACCCAACCAATCCAAACCCTGAAGCACAAACAAGAGCTTTCTTAGCTTCTCGTAAAGCTGCCACAGGTCCTATTCTTCCGGTAAGTGGTATTCCACATAAAATAGAAACCGAAAATGGTGGTACCGTGGCCAATGCAGAGTTTGGGCAAGAAATAGCTGTTACTAGAATAGAAGGTATTGGAAACGGTGGTAATGCACTTGAGATGAGGGTTGAAGACAGAGAAAAAGCCCTTGATCCTGCAAACAACTACCGAGTACTTAACCCAACCTATGAAGCAGGTGGAGCCCCAATAAAAGTAAAAGTGGTTGACCCATTGGCTATTAAAGGCGGAACCTATACTGTTCAGTTTGTAGATTCTTTAGATCCATTCAACCCAAATCAAGATACTGCAACTTCGTTTGCTTATGAATTAACCAATGCGTCTTACATTATTACCTCAGATGCGTTAGACAACCCCATTGAGTTTGATGGAACCATAGCCGTAGGAACAGAAAACTTAATCCTAGACTTAGGAATCTCTATTTCTATTGAACAAACAGCATCCCCCGGACAAGGAGTTGCAGCCAACAATGGTTTTATATCAGCCTCTATTGAGTTTGAAGACCCAACTGATGAATGGTTAACCGGAGTAACAGACCAAGATGGGTTTGTGCCTGATAACTGGATATTAGCAGGAAAAACTGCTGCAGAAAACGATGCACAAACAGCAGTGTTCGAACCCGACTTTGACGATTGGGATTGGTACTTTGACAATGGTGTAACCGATAGAAGAAGTTTAGATGACGATGAAGTATATGAAGGTGTGCTTAACGGAACATGGGGACCATTTAGGTTAGCTGCAGACCATAGCTATGGTCCTATCCCAACCTTTGGGTGGAATAAGAACATCGACCAAAGGTCGTTCTTCTTCAACTCACCTGATGGGTTTAATAGAAACGATTTTAATCAGCTAAATTACCTGCATAGTGTAGATATCGTAATTACTCCTGACCAAAGTAAATGGACAAGAGTACCTGTTATTGAAATTGGAGATACCAACACCGAGGCAAGCGTACAACGAGGAAGACTAAGAGCAGGGCGCTCATTAGATAAAAACGGAAACCCTGCCGATGTAGGAGCATCCGCCTCAACAGATGAAAATAGTCCGGCTTATATCTCTGCTACAGGAATGAGTTGGTTCCCCGGTTATGCTGTAGATCTTGAAACAGGAGAACGTTTAAACATGGCCTTTGGAGAGTCTTCTTACCTAGTGAAAGAAAATGGTAGAGACATGATTTGGAACCCAACATCAAACTTGTTTGAAGGGCCATTTAACGATGTGCGTTTAGGAGGGTTACATTACATTATGGTATTTAGAAACAATGTGGTAGAAGATGGAAGAGTAGCCAAAAACAATCAAGCTACCAACCCATACTCAAACCCTGCCAACAGATTACCTGCTTATGATGCAGGTGAAAAAATGGTAGAGTACCTCAAAGAAAATAGCATACGCTCATTGGCCAATGTTTACAGAGCAGGTATGTGGGTAGGTTTACCAATGATTACCCCAACAACAGAGTTCACCACAATGGCAGATGGTTTGGTACCATCAGAGGTAACCGTAAAAATTAGGGTAAGAACACCTTACCAAGCTTATGCTACTACTGATGATTATTTAGGAAGTACCAATAGGTTGGTGCCCGGCACAAAATACTTTGTGCATCAAGGTCCGCTAAGAGCAGGAGATAGAGAGTACAAAAGAGGCCAATACTTTGAGGCTACTAGTCCATTCTTTACCTTGTTAGATGCAAACGAAAGTGATAAGTTGTTACAACCAACCATCAACTTTGGTTTACCTATGTATGAGTTTAACTTAGATGATTTGGTGCCTACAACAAACGATGCTGCTACAGCAGAGCAAGCTTTAGACCTCATCAACGTAGTGCCTAACCCATACTATGCTTACTCGCAATACGAAACAGATAAACTAGACAATCGTGTAAGAATTACCAACCTCCCTGAAAGATGTAACATAAACATCTACACCGTAAACGGAACTTTGGTAAGAACTTACATTAAAGATGATGCATCCACTTCTTTTGTGGATTGGGACTTAAAGAATACTTTCAAAACACCAATCTCGTCAGGCGTGTACATTATTCATGTGGAAGTGCCGGGTGTGGGTGAAAGAATTGTGAAATGGTTCGGGATGATGAGACCCGTGGATTTGGATGCGTTTTAAGATTGATTTAATATGAGATACGAGAAGACAATGCAAATAAAAAATTTAGCCATAGCTTTAATTTTGTTCTCAGTAGGATTTTCATCTTACGCGGGAAACAAAAACAGAATTGGTCAGGCCGGAGCTCAAGAATTATTAATCAATCCTTGGACTAGAAGTTCTGGTTTTGCAAGTTCAAACTCAGCTTCAGTAGTTGGACTTGAAGCAATGAGACTAAATGTTTCCGGTTTAGCTTTTACTAACAAAACAGAACTTATGTTTTCTAGGAAAACATGGGTTGGTGGAGCTGATAGTGACATAAGTATAAATGCTTTTGGGTTTTCGCAAAAAGTTGGGGCCTCAGGGGTAATGGGATTAAGTGTTATGTCAATGGGATTTGGAGACATCTTAATCACAACTGTTGACCAACCAGAAGGAGGAATAGGAACTTTTGCGCCTCAATTCATAAACCTTGGATTATCTTATGCAAGAGAGTTCTCAAACAGTATTTATGGAGGTTTAACCTTAAGAAGCATAACCCAATCTTTAGCAAACACAAGAGCTTCTGGTGTTGCTTTTGATGCAGGAATCAGGTATGTTACAGGTCCTAAGGACAACCTAAAGTTTGGTATTGCCTTAAGAAATGTTGGACCCAAAATGAGATTTGATGGAGATGGTTTTTCTACTAAGATTTTCTTAGATGAAAAAGAATTTACACTAAATCAAAGATCTGAAGATTACGAACTTCCTTCAATATTGAACATGGGTGTTACCTATGATTATTACATTGGTTCAGGAACTGACTCTACCGGGAAAGAAATTAAAGCTAGTCATAGAGTATCAGGAAACGGTACATTCACCTCAAACTCGTTTGGAAAAGATGTAATTAGAGTTGGTGTAGAATACTCATTTAAAGAAATATTTATGGTTCGCGCAGGTTATGCCTATGAAGATGGAATGCTTGATGATGCAACCTCTACCACTGCTTTCGCAGGACCTGCTTATGGAGCAACAATACAAGCACCTCTAAATAAAAATGGAAGTGTATTTTGTATTGATTACTCTTTTGAGCCAGGAAATCCATTCCAAAGTCACGGAATTAGCGTAAGGATAGATATTTAAAAATATTTTATTTTTGTTTTGAAAACGGAACCTCCTTGTGGGGTTCTGTTTTTTTTTAGGATAACCTTAATTATCATGGGAAAAATATCATACTACACAGAAGAAGGGCTTCAAAAATTAAAAGATAAGTTGAGGCACTTGGAAGCAGTTGAAAGACCTTCAATTTCAAGACAAATTGCAGAAGCAAGAGACAAAGGTGATTTGTCTGAAAATGCTGAATACGATGCAGCAAAAGAAGCTCAAGGATTACTTGAATTAGAAATCTCAAAGTTGAAAGACGTGATTAGCAACGCCAGAATTGTGGATTCATCTCAACTTGATACTTCAAAGGCACTCATTCTTTCCAAAGTAAAAATCAAGAATGTTAAAAATGGAATGACAATGCAATACCAATTGGTAGCCGAAAACGAAGCAAATTTAAAAGCTGGAAAAATTTCGGTAGAATCACCCATTGGTAAAGGATTGCTTGGAAAGTCGGTAGGTGATATAGCTCAAATACAAACACCCGGCGGATTAATGGATTTTGAAATTTTGGAAATAGGGAGATAATGGCCACTATTTTCACTAAAATTATAAATGGCGAAATACCAAGTTACAAGATTGCTGAAGATGAGCACTGTTATGCTTTTCTAGATATTTTTCCATTGGCTAAGGGGCATACCTTAGTAGTTCCAAAAATGGAAGTTGATTACATTTTCGATCTTCCAAATGATATTTACGCTCATTTAAACCTCTTTGCAAAAAATGTATCCCATGCAATAGAAAAAGCAGTTCCTTGCGAACGCATCGGAACTGCCGTAATTGGTTTAGAAGTCCCCCACACCCACATTCATTTAATTCCCATAAACAGTGTAGATGATATCAACTTCTCTAGGCCTAAATTGAAATTATCTGAAGTCGAGTTCGAAGAAATAGCAACGCAAATTAAAAACAACCTTTAAAGGCCTCTACTCTATTTTATTCGCTTTGGGTTTTGTTTAACAAAAGCAGACCAACCCGAATAACTTTTACCTTGTTTTTCATTTCCATTTTGGAAGAAGTGACACACTGCTGCTGCTAAGCCATCAGTTGCATCTAAAAACTTTGGAGATTCTTTATACTTTAGTAAAGATTGAAGCATTACAGCAACTTGTTCTTTTGAAGCGCTACCACTTCCGGTAATTGATTGCTTTATTTTTCGTGGTGAGTACTCTGTTATTGGAACTTCTTTGGCTAACCCTGCAGCCATTGCAACACCTTGGGCTCTGCCCAGTTTTAACATCGATTGAACGTTCTTTCCAAAAAAAGGAGCTTCAAGGGCCATTTCATCAGGCTTATATTCATTGATTATTGCTGATACACGTTCAAATATTATTTTAAGCTTAAGCGCATGGCCATCATATTTTCCCAATTGAATTACCCCCATACTAATCAAAGACATGGATTTACCTTTTGTTTGAATAATTCCGTACCCCATCACATTTGTTCCGGGATCTATTCCTAATATGATTTTTTCTGGTTGCAAAAAGTTAGTTTTGGGCACATGCAAAAAACCAAAAGTAATCATTGGAGTAGGTTAAAAAAGTATAGTCCTGCTATTAAACTTATTTTGGGTTTGGTTATTTGCTATTTTCTATTCGAAAACTTAACAGACTCACCTGAAAAAAAACAAAGGCTTTCTAGCCTACTTAATCCTGACTTTTTAAGTCTTACCCAAAAATGGATATTCGCATCAGTTATTCTATTAATGCCTATAAATTGGATGCTGGAAACTTTAAAATGGCAATTTGCATCAAAAAAAATAAGCAAATTAAAATTCTCTAATGCCTTAAAAGGTATTCTTAGCGGGGTTAGCGTAAGCTTTTTGTTTCCAAATAGAACCGGAGACTTTACCGGAAGGCTTTTGTTCTTCCCTATTGAAAAAAGAATGAAAGGGTTAATTGCTTCATTGATGGCAAGCTTTTCACAACTAGTAGTATTATTGGTTTTTGGAGGAATAACAGTATTATTTTTTATCCCGATTGAAATTCTAAACCTAGAAATAAATGCTAGTTATCTAACCTTTCTAATATCATTAATATTAATTTTCAATTTGCTTTTATACTTCTACTCCCACAAAATAGGAAAACTAAGGTTTAAGCATAAAAAACTAAATAGAGCTTTAAAATTCATAAAGGTTTTTGGGCTTTTTGATCATAAAACGAAAAGTAAACTTCTACTTTTTAGCTTATTAAGATATCTTGTATTTTGTAGTCAGTTTGCTATTCTTTTAGCCTTTTTCACAAATTCATTTTCCTTAAAATTCCTATTGTTTGCACCTGCAAGCTTTTTTGCAACTACAGTTATTCCATCTTTAACATTTGCTGAGCTAGGTATTAGAGAATGGGTAAACTATACTTTAAGTAACATGATGGGAATAGATGAACAAGCTGCTGTACTTTCAGGGTTAGCTTTGTGGTTTATTAATGTTTTACCTCCCTCTTTTATTGGAATATTCTTCATCTTTAAAGCCAAATTATTTAAAGATTGATTTTCTACCTACTGCTTCTTTTACTTACCCCTTATTTACTTCAAATATTTAATTTAGGTAGAAAGTTACGTAGCGTAAATTTGGCAAAGTTTGAGCCGGAGCTGCAACCAATGTCAAAATTTTCAGTAATAATTCCAGCTACTGATGAGAGGTTTAGCCTAGAACAAATAATTGAAAAACTAAATAATCAAACTTACCCTCAAGACTTTTTTGAAGTAATTATAGGCTTTGATGGAAATAGACAAAACTTTGAGTTCTTTCAACAAAAAGCTACTTCATTAAAAAACTTCTCCTTAGAAATTGTAGAGGATAAGATAGGCAAAAAAGGTCTTTTAAAGTTACTTATCGCCAAAACCAAAAATGACAATATTCTTCAAATTGATGCAGATGTTGCTATTCCTCAAACTATGTTACAGGGTTATGACCAACTTTTAAGAATGCATAAACCCGATTGTATTATTGGAGGCGTAAAACCTCAAGTTGAAGAAATTGATGATTTTTTTGTAAAGCTTTTTGGGTTAGATTTTCTTTCCCTTCAGGGTGTTCAAATTGCCACACTATACCAAAAAAATCCGGGAATGGCTAACGGCGCCAACTTGCTTTATACCAAAGAGTCGTATTATGCTGTTGCTCAGGAATTAGAAAACATAAAATCTGAAAGTGGAGATGATACATTTTTAGTGCAATTCTTAAACAAACTAGGAAAAAACATTATTTGGGCAGACCTATCCGAATGTCAAGTTACTAGTCCAATTCCGCAAAGTATTTCAGAGTTTCTGAATCAGAGAGCTCGTTGGGGATCAAAGACAAATGAATACATCAATCTGAACTATAAAATTTTAGCGTACCTCACCCTATTTGGCAGTGTATCTTTATTACTCTCCATCTTTTTTTGGTTAGGAGGCAAAGTTCTATTTGTTGGAATGTTATTCCTTTTTGGATTAAAGGGTATCGTAGATTATTTATTACTTCGAAATGTAATAGCCGTTTACGACCAAAACTATTTATTGAAAAACATGGTTTTAAACACATTAATCTATCCATTTCTCCTAGTAATTGCGGCCTTTAAGGCTATATTTGGACTTTACACATGGAAATAAATTCACCGAAATGAAAAAATTAACCTTTCTCTTTGTATTTAGCTTTTTTACCTTTTTAATGTTTGCCCAAGAAGAAAAAGACCCGATGAATAGTGGTACTTTTTCGGGACTAAAATTTAGAAATGTTGGTCCGGCGTTAACATCAGGTAGGGTGGCAGATCTTGCCGTTGACCCTAGAGATTTTAATACCTACTACGTAGCAACAGCCTCTAGCGGTGTTTGGAAAACTACAAATTCAGGAACTACCTTCTCTCCTATTTTCGATGGTCAGGGTTCTTATTCTATAGGGTGTGTAGCTATTGACCCACATAATCCAAATAGCGTGTGGGTTGGTACCGGCGAAAACAATAATCAAAGAAGTGTAGCCTATGGTGATGGATTATATAAATCTGATGATGGAGGGAGATCTTGGAATAAAATAGGGCTTGAAAACTCTGAACATATTGGTATGATTGCTTTTGATCCGCAAGTACCCGGAAAAGTTTTTGTAGCTGCTTATGGGCCTTTATGGAGCGATGGTGGAGACAGAGGTTTATACTTGACAAAAGATTATGGAAAAACATGGAAAAAGGTTTTAGATATCAGCAAATACACAGGAGTAAATGAAGTACACGTAGATCCAAAAAGACCAAACATAGTGTATGCCACAGCTCACCAAAGAAGAAGGCATGTTTGGACTTATATTTCAGGAGGTCCTGAAAGTGCCATCTATAAATCAATTGATGGTGGAGAAACATTTGAAAAACTAACCAATGGTTTACCTAAGGGGAATGTCGGAAGAATTGGGATGGACATTGCTCCTTCTAATCCTGATATTGTTTATGCCATGATTGAAGGCAACAAGGGCACCGGAGGAGTTTATAAATCAACTGATATAGGAGCCTCATGGAAAAAGCTTAACGATTACAATACAAGCGGAAATTACTACGTAGAAATAATTGTTGATCCAAAAGATGAAAACAAGATTTTTTCAATGGATACTTACTGTCACTATTCTGTAGATGGAGGAAAAACATTTAAAAGGCTTAATGAAAAAAACAAACACGTAGATAATCATTGCGTATGGATAAACCCCAATAACACCAACCACTATATTATGGGTTGCGATGGTGGTTTATACGAAACATTTGACGATGCCGGCACATGGAGTTTTAAAGACAATTTACCAATTACTCAATTTTACAGAGTTGCTGTAGATTACGATAAGCCTTTTTATAACATTTATGGAGGTACACAAGATAATTTTTCAATGGGAGGTCCCTCTCAAAACACATCGGCTAATGGAATTCCAAATTCAGATTGGTACATAACCAAAGGAGGAGATGGTTTTGAAAGCGCTATAGACCCTACTAACCCAAACATTGTTTATGCCCAATCGCAATATGGATGGTTGGTAAGATATGATAAGGCAAGTGGCGAAAAAACAGACATAAAACCTTTTGAAGGTCAAGGAGAAGCTGCATACAGATGGAATTGGGATGCTCCACTTCTCATTTCACCGCACGATAGCAAAACCCTTTATTTCTGCGCCAATAAAGTTTTTAAAAGCACCAACAGGGGAAATTCTTGGAAAACCATAAGTGATGATCTAAGTAGAGGAATTGACAGAAATACATTAAAAGTTATGGACCAAGTTTGGAGTATGGATGCTGTTGCCAAAAACCGTTCTACTACCATTTATGGCAACATTGTTTCGTTTGATGAATCACCTAAAAAGCAAGGTTTACTTTATGCCGGAACAGACGATGGTTTAATTCACATTTCTGAAAACGATGGTGAATCTTGGAAAAAAGTAGATGGTGTTTCAGGGGTTCCTTCCAAAAC
>JAAZVO010000088.1 GCA_018623405.1 Crocinitomicaceae bacterium | reverse complement strand
ACTGAAGAAATAATTGCTTTTGACCAAGCTTTAACCGAAATTGGAAGATTTAGCGTTCCGGGTGTAAAGAAAATTGTACAAGACCGAGGGTTAGATTTATTGGCTTTAGGAACCCATGATACTACCATTGTTACAGATTCAACCGTAGTACCTCCTATTACAAATTCTTATACATTAAATTGTATTTACCGTATTAGAATGACCAACGGCAACACCCTAGGGTTGAATAATGCGAGAGTGGTTAGCAAAATAATTCATCCATTTTATTTTAGAAATGTGGTATCATCTAACGACCCTAATGTAGAGTTTAATGATATTGCAGTATTAGCAACCAATGAGTTTTACGTTACTCGAAATGGAGAGTCTTCAAATATTTTAGGGCCTGACCAAGCAGTATTATTGTTTAACCAAAAAGGTGATAGGTTTACCCCTGTTATAATTACCTCAGGTGGCGCGGCTTACAACGATTATTTCAAAAGACCTTTTGCCATTACAACCCGAGTTCAACCACCACAAATTGGAGTTGCCAACGACAGAACCTTTTATGTAACCTCAGTAGACCAAAATGCTGTATTAAAAATCAACGGAATAAATGTTGTTGAAACAGATTTTGGAATTACCTATCAGCCTGAACAAACCATTGTTGGAGACTACTCACAAGCAACAGATTTTATGCAAAGGCCATTTAGGTTTAAAAGACCTGAAGGATTAACATATACAGGTGATGGAACCAACTTTGTTTTTATGGTAGATGCAGAAACAGATTCGTTATATCAGTTTACTTCCAATGGTTTAGAAGGAATTATTCCACCTCCTGGCTCAACAGAAACTGTTTACATTAAATCTTCTTTTGGAGGAACGGGAACCGCTGCAAATCAATTCAATGAACCAAAAGGAGTAGCCTACTTAAATGAAATTCTTTATGTTGCCGATGCCGGAAATGGAAGAATATTAAGATTTAAACTAACCTTAGATTTCGATTAGTCTTCTAAAAAATCTTTACACGCCTTTACAAAGCCTTCTAGGTCGTCTGCGTGAACCCAATGCCCCGCATTTTCAAGAGTTGCCACCTTTGCTTGCGGAAAATATTCATTGATTAAATTTATGTCGTCATCAACTATATATTTAGATTTGCCCCCTCTAATAAATAGTGTTGGTTGGTCAAAAACTTCATCTTGAGTACCGGCGCCAATTATCGAAATGTTCTCACGAATTACCGGAAGGTTTAGTTTCCATCCTAATTTTCCTTTTTGAACCCAATGAAGGTTCTTCATCAAAAATTGAACAACTCCTTTAATACCTAAACGCTTCATTAAATGTTGTTCAACCTCTTTTCGTGATTTCACAATATCTAAATCAACACTGCAAAGTGCCTCCAAAATTTCATGGTGATGCACAGGATAAGCCTTTGGAGCAATATCTGCTACAATAAGTTTATCCACTAAATGTGGATTGTTTTGAGCAAACTTCATAGCCGATTTTCCTCCCATAGAGTGGCCCAAAATAATTACATCATGTAAATGATGGGTGTAGATAAACTCATATAGGTCTTCAGCTAGCACATCGTAGTTAAATTCATTAGAATGTGGAGATTTTCCATGATTGCGTTGATCCACTAAATAAACCTCGTATTCATCAGAAAAGAACTTAGCAGGTGTTTGCCAATTATCTAACATTCCCATAAGGCCATGTAAAACAATTAAAGGTTGCCCATGGCCCAACTTCTTGTAATTCAATTCCATAATTTCAAACTTTCAAAGCTCTTTTATAAAGTGCTATTGTATTTTCCAAGCCAAAGTATAAAGCATCTGATATTAAAGCATGACCAATAGATACCTCAGCTAAATGAGGTATTTGTTGCGCAAAAAACTTAAGGTTTTCAAGACTTAAATCATGCCCAGCATTAATTCCCAAACCTATTTCATGCGCGAAGTTAGCTGCGTTAACAAAGGGTTTTACGACTTTTTCTTTTTCCTGATAATTTGCAGCGTATGGCTCAGTATAAAGCTCAATCCTATCGGTACCAATTTTTTTTGCTACCTCAATCAATTTCAAATCAGTTTCCATAAAAATGGAAGTCCTAATTTTTAATCGCTTAAGTTGGGCGATTACCTCAGTTAAAAACTCGAAATGTTTTTTAGTGTCCCAACCTGCATTAGAAGTTAAGGCATCGGGAGGGTCAGGCACTAAGGTAACTTGGTGTGGTATTACTTCCTCTACCAATTTTAAAAAAGATTCATTTGGATAACCTTCAATATTAAACTCAGTGGTTACAATACTCTTTAGCCCTCTAACGTCTTCATACCTTATATGCCTTTCATCAGGCCTAGGATGCACAGTTATACCCTCTGCTCCAAACTTTTCTGCATCTGCAGCAACTTTTAAAACATCAGGCACATTGCCTCCCCTAGCATTTCTTAGCGTTGCTACTTTATTTATGTTTACGCTTAATCTTATCATTCCCTTCAATAAATGGCGAACGAAATTAGGCGTTTATTTGTTTACATTTGACTTTATATATGCTTTCAGAAGAGCTCATAACAGAAGACCTCCCCTTATTAAAACCTGACGATACTATTGGACAGGCATTAGAGTGGATGGATGAATTTAAAGTTTCGCATTTACCTGTAACTGATAAAAGAAATTTTCATGGTTTAATTGAAGAAAGCCATTTGTTTGATGCAGGTAATCCAAATGATAAAATAGAAACCCTAGCTCACCATTACTTAATGGCTTTTGTTTTTAACCATCAACATGTTTTTGAAGCGGTAAAAAGAGTTTCTGATTACCACCTTTCAGTAATTCCAATTTTAGATGAAAAAAATAACTATGTAGGAGCTGTTTCTAACGGCTATCTTCTTGAAGTAATTGCCGACATGCCTGTGGTAAAGCAGCCGGGAGGAGTTATTGTATTAGAAATGAGTGTAAACGATTACTCATTATTTGAGATTGCAAGAATTGTGGAAGAAAATGGTGCAAAAATTTTAGGCTCTTTTATCACTAGAGCCCCTGAAAGCACAAAAATGGAACTTACTGTAAAAGTAAACAGGGAAGACATTACTCATATTCTAAATTCTCTTAAACGTTTTGACTACAACATAACAGCATCTTACAATAAAGGAAACTCGAACGACGATTTAGAAGATAGATACAACAACCTAATGAAATACATGAATATTTAATGCAGGTTAAAAACGTAGCTATTTTCGGGAGGGTTTTTGAAGAAAACTTTAATTCAAGCATAGACTTTTTGCTTAAAGATTTGGCAGATAAAGGGCTTAACCTCCATGTTTTCGAACCCTTTCATGATTTTCTTTCTCCAAGGTTAAGTTTTCATGATACCACAGAGGTTTTTGATCGTAGTAGCTGGGATCCATCAAAAATTGACTTTATGATTTGCATAGGTGGCGATGGAACTTATCTTGATGCTACCACATTTGTGCGCGATTCAAACATTCCAATTTTAGGAATAAATACAGGTAGATTAGGCTTTCTTTCAGGTGCTTCAATAAAAGAGCTAGACAAGGTTACCGATTGTATCCTTAATCAAAACTATGAGCTTTATAAGCGAGCAACGCTAAAAGTAGAAGGAAACACACCTGTTTTCGAAAAAAACAACTTTGCCTTAAACGAAATCACTTTGCATAAAAGTGATACATCTTCAATGATAAAAATTCATACCTATTTAAACGATGATTTTTTAAATACCTATTGGGCTGATGGATTGATTTTATCTACACCTACAGGTAGTACCGCTTATTCCTTAAGTTGTGGTGGACCAATAGTTTTTCCCGGCTCAGATAATTTCGTACTAACTCCGGTGGCTCCTCATAACTTGAATATGAGACCCATTGTAATTCCTGATAAATTTAAAGTTCGATTTGAAGTTGAAGGCAGAAGCAGGTTTTATTTAGCCTCCTTAGATTCGAGATCTGAAACACTAGATTCATCGATTGAATTAACTGTTTCAAAGAATAATTTTTTTATCAACTTGGTTAGGTTACCCAATCATGCTTACCATAGTACAATAAGGTCTAAATTAAATTGGGGTTTAGATCAAAGAAATAATAAATATTGACGAAAAATAGGTTTGTTTATATTTGCCTATAATGAGACAAAAACGCTCTATTTCATTTAAACATATTTTTTCGCTAATACTATTGATTTCATTAGGTTTTAGCGGTTTTTCTCAAAATTGGAAATACTATAGACACGAAGTTTCTGCTGTTGTTGGTGGAACCAATTTTTTAGGTGAATTAGGAGGAAATGATGAATTAACTCCAAAATTTTATCATTCAGATTTTGACTTTAAAGCTACTAGACCATCTTTTGGACTTGGCTACGGCTTTAAAATTCACAAAAAAATGAACTTAAGGCTAAATTTACTTTATGCCTATGTTTCTGGAGATGATCAATACACGGAAAATATTTATAGGGCAGTAAGAAATCTTTCCTTTAGATCAACTATTTATGAAGTTTCTATTCAGTATGAGTATTATTGGTTAAAAGTAAAAACCGGAGCTTCATACTACAAACCTAAATGTATTAAGAGTCCTTTCTTTTCGAATGTTGCCGGTTACTTTTATGCTGTTGGAGGTGGAATCTATTTTAACCCTCAAGCTCAATACAATGGCAGTTGGGTAGATTTAGCTCCACTAAACACCGAAGGTCAAGGTTTACCTGATGGAAATGGAGGTACAATTCCTGATTACGACCAATACACACTTGTAGCAGGTGGAGGAGCAGGTTTTAAATACTTCTTTTCAAAACAATTGGCTATTTCTGTTGAATACGGTTCAAGATTTACATTTTCTGACTACATTGATGATGTTAGTACAGTATATTATGATAACACTGCGTTAAGAGCGGCCTATGGAGATGCTTCGGCAGATTTAGCAGACAGGAACATTTTGATTTCCAATCCAGATTTTGATGCAACTTCTATTGAAGGAAATGAATTGATTCCTAACCTTAGTTTGACAGGAACCAATCAACAAAGAGGAAACCCAGCCTCTAATGACTTCTACATGTATGGCACTGTTGGAGTACACTATAAATTCTTGAAAGGTAGAAGTTTTAAACCTAGATTCTAAGCGTTAATTCACTTCATGAAGAAATTAATTCTTGTAGTTTTTGTTACAGGTATATCCCTTTTGGGGTTCGGACAACCCAATATGGAACTGGGTTTATCAGGTGGTTTTATGTATTACATTGGTGATTTAAACCCTACCGGCCACCTTCAGCCAGATATGATGAACCTTAGCTACGGGGTTTTTCATAAAGGCAATTTTAATGGAAGGTGGGGAATAAAAACACAAATTGCTATTGGAAGCGTAAATGCATCAGATAATTTATCGGATGACCCCATTCAGCAAATTAGAAATTTAGATTTCCAATCTGACATATATGAGTTAACCTCTGTTGTTGAGTTTAACTTCTTAGAGTTTAGCAACTTTAATTCGAGTGAAGTTTTTTCACCCTACATATATGGGGGTTTAGGTGCTTTTTTAATGAACCCACAGACTAACTACCAAAATAATTTGTACGACCTCAGATTTTATAATACAGAAGGACAGGCAGAACCCTATAATAGATTTCAGCTAGCATTTCCTTTTGGAATTGGTTTAAAAGTAAAACCATTAGAAAGGTTAACCTTTTTTGTAGATTGGGGAATGCGAAGAACTTTTACCGATTACCTAGATGATGTAAGCACCTACTACCCCGATCCAAATAACATATCAAGTATAACTGCAGCACTTAGTAACAAGGCTACTAATTCTCAAAATGCCATCAATAATAATTGGGAAACACAAAGAGGAAATTCAAAAACAAACGATTGGTATAGCTACCTTAGTTTTGGATTAAGTTTTAGGTTAACAAACGACCCTTCAAATTGCCATTTTAACCCTTATTAATATAACTATCTTTGCAAGTCGTTTTGCAAAAAGGTAAAGAGTTGATATCCAATATAGACGCTTTAAAAGCCAAAATAAATAAGGAAAAAATTCCTCAGCATATTGCCATTATTATGGATGGTAATGGCCGGTGGGCTAAAAGCAAAGGGCATGATAGAATCTTTGGGCACCAAAATGCCATAGAAGCTGTACATGATACTGTTGAAGGCTGTGCCGAAATAGGTGTTAAATACTTAACCCTTTACGCATTTTCTACTGAAAATTGGAATAGACCCAAAAATGAAGTTTCAGCTTTAATGGAGTTGTTAATTTCTACCATTCATAATGAGATTGAAACACTAAACAAAAACGAAATTCGTTTACAGGCTATTGGTGATTTAGAAAGTTTACCGGGCAATTGCTTTAATGAACTCTCTAACGCAATAAAAGAAACTTCAAAAAATAAAAGAATGACGTTGGTTTTGGCATTGAGCTATAGCGCTAAATGGGAAATTTTAAAGGCCATCAATCAAATTGTTGACGATAAAAAATCAGGTTTACTTAACGATGAAAAAGTTGATGATAAAATATTCTCTAACTATCTATCAACAGCAAACATGCCTGACCCAGAACTTATGATTAGAACCTCAGGAGAATACAGAATAAGTAACTTTTTACTTTGGCAACTTGCTTATGCTGAATTAAAATTCTTTGATAAGTTTTGGCCAGACTTCAGAAAAAAAGACCTTTACAATGCCATTATCGAATACCAAGGCAGAGAGCGAAGGTTTGGTAAAATAAGCGAGCAAATAGTATCTTGAGGATGTTCCAAAAAGCCTTTTCATTTCTTTTAGCCTTTTGGGTTTTTGCTGCTATTGGGCAAGTTAAATTATCAGATAAAAAACTTTCTGACCCAAATAACCCCCAAGAATATACTATTGCTGCGGTAAGGGTTGAAGGCTCACAAGTATTAGATCCCAATGCATTAGTTTTATTAAGTGGATTAACCACAGGTAAAACAATTACAGTTCCTGGAGATGCCATTGCAAAGGCAATAAAAAACCTGTGGGACCAAGGGTTGTTTGCAGACATTAATATTAAAGCAGACAAAATACAAGGCGAAAATATTTTCTTGGTTATTGAAATAACTGAAAGACCAAGGTTATCAAAATTTAAATTTTCGGGGCTAAAAAAGTCTGAGGTTGATGATATAAGAGAGGAAATAAAGCTTTACAAAGAGAAAATTGTAACCGAAAATCTTTTGGTATCTACCGAAAATACCATTAAAAACTTTTTTGTAGAAAAAGGTTACCTCAATTGCGAAGTAAAACTCAATGCCGAAAAAGACACCTCAATAATTAACCATGTTGTTTTAAACATAGACATAGAAAAAAATGATAAGGTTAAAATTAAAGAAATCATCGTAGAAGGTGCAGATGCTCTCTCTGAAGTGAAAGTTAAAAAGTCGATGAAGGAAACCAAAGAAAAATCGAAGTTTAAACCCTTTGATGATTTTGATGGTATGCTAATCTCTTCAACTAAAGCTTTTTTTAATGAGGGTCACAAGAGAGGATTGGAAGAAATTTTTGATTATTTCGGAAAAAATGTAAATGTTAGACTCTTCAAATCTTCAAAGTTTCTAAAGTCGAATTTTGATGCCGACAAAGTTGAGGTTATCAAGAAATACAATAAAAAGGGTTACCGCGATGCTGAAATCGAAAAAGACTCGATTTATAAAAGTGGAGAAAACACGGTAACCATCTACATGAAAATTAAAGAAGGCAACAAATATTATTTTGGAAATATAGATTGGGTAGGAAACAAAAAATATTCTTCAAAATACCTCTCGAACCGCTTAGGAATAGAAAAAGGCGATACCTATGATCCTGATGTTTTAGACCAACGCCTAAACATGGATGCCAATGGAAATGATGTGGCCTCACTTTATTTAGATGATGGATACCTTTTCTTTAATGTAAATCCGGTAGAAACTAGTGTAAGGGGAGATACTATCGATTTAGAAATACAAATGTATGAGGGCCAACAAGCGCGCATAAATGAAATTACTATAAGAGGAAATACCAAAACAAACGACCATGTTGTAATTAGAGAGGTAAGAACGTATCCCGGAGCATTATTCAGTAGAAGTGATATCATCAGGTCTCAAAGAGAATTAGCTGTTTTAGGTTATTTTGATGCAGAACAAATTCAAATAGTTCCAAAGCCAAACCAAACTGATGGTACAGTAGATATTGAATATAACGTTGTAGAATCACCATCAGACCAAATAGAATTATCAGGAGGTTTTGGTGCAGGTAGAATTGTTGGAACATTAGGGGTTAGCTTTAACAACTTCTCTATGCGTAACTTTTTTCAAAAAGAAGCTTGGAGGCCGGTTCCTTCCGGTGATGGACAAAAGTTATCTATAAGGGCACAAACAAATGGGTATTTTTTTCAATCTTATAATGTAAGTTTTACTGAACCTTGGTTAGGTGGAAAAAAACCTAATTCATTTTCGGTAACGGCTTATTTCTCATCACAATCAAATGCCAGAAAATTTTTACAAGATTCTACAGATGCCTCGGGAGATAGAGTTTTAAACCCAAATAGAGCATTTGTAAATATTACCGGTGTTTCACTTGGTTTAGGAAGAAGACTTAAATGGCCCGACGATTACTTCACGCTTCAAACCGAATTGAGTTATCAGAATTACAACCTAAACAATTGGTCGCAATTTATTTTTACCACAGGTAAAGCCAATAACCTTTTTGGAAGGGTTACAGTTTCAAGAAGCTCAATAGATCAAGCTATATACCCACGTTTAGGTTCACAGTTTAAATTCTCTTTCCAAACTACCCTGCCCTACTCATATTTCAACAATAAAGATTACGATGACATTCAAGCTCGTGTATTGGCAGATGCCGAAGCTAATGGCGAAGATTTAACCGCTCAGCAATTGTTTAATAGAACCCAACAAGAAAGATATAGATGGGTAGAGTATTATAAATGGAAATTTACCTCCTCAACCTTTACCACACTTGCAGGCAATTTGGTATTAAACACCAAAGTTGGGTTTGGCTTTTTAGGTCAATGGAACCAAAAAGTAGGTCCTGCACCACTTGAAAGATTTTACCTTGGAGGTAGCGGATTAACCGGTTTTGCATTAGATGGTAGAGAAATTATTGCACTAAGAGGTTATGACGATCAATCTGTATCACCATTTAATGGAGCTACATTAATTTCAAAATATACAGCCGAATTAAGATATCCATTTACGCTAAATCCTTCTGCAACAATTTATGGTTTAGTGTTTGCTGAGGCAGGAGATGCTTGGGAAAGTTTTGAGGATTTTTCTCCATTTAATGTAAAAAGATCTGCAGGCTTTGGTATAAGAGTTTTCTTACCCATGTTTGGTTT
>JAAZVO010000362.1 GCA_018623405.1 Crocinitomicaceae bacterium | reverse complement strand
TTGATTCTATTCTTTCGCAAGTAGCAGTTTAAAATGGAGTGGTTGCCTTACATTTATTTGGTGGCCGCTTGGTTTGCTTATTTTGTGCTCCATTCCATTTTGGTCACAAACATAATTAAGAAGCTATTCAAAGGCTCAAACTATCGTCTTTTCTATAGTTTATTTGCAGTTTTTTTTTGGCTTTTCCTGTCTATTTCCATTTAGAATGTGAGGGGTTTTTAGTTTGGGATAACCATCTATTATCCTTTTTAGGAGTTCCTTTCATATTAGCAGGCGTAATTATTATGAAACAAAGCTTTAAAGGGTATTCATTAATGCATTTTTTGGGCCTTAACAAAAGGGTAAGGCACCCACTTTATTTTGGATCAATTATTTTAATTGTTGGATTGTTTTTGTTTTCGCCAACTTATAAAATGATGATTTCAGCAATTATGATGATAGTATATTTTATTGTTGGTTCAAGCTTTGAAGAAAAAAGGCTATTAAAAGAGTTTGGTAAACAGTATCATGATTACCAAAAGAGTACCCCAAAGCTTTTTCCGAAGTTTTTTTTGATTGGTTGGTTTTCTTTTTTGTTGATGGGCTGCTCAACCAATGCAGAAAAGAATTTAACCGCCTATGTAACACTTGAAAACGATAGCCTAGCCAAGCAAATTGTTTATTTCAACGAGGTACCCCATCAAAACTTAAATGATACCATATTCTTGGATACCCTTAACCAATACCAATTTCTAGGTGTAAAATCAGGTAAGGGGTTTATTGTTTCTCCAAACAGCAATTTGGAAATCTCTACCCATCAAATTACAGGAAAAGGGGCAACCCAAACCTTATATTTTCAAGGGTTACAAAATGAAGTTTTATCTTCTGAAGATTCTTTGTTTAGCTTATTATTCAATCCTAATAAATATTGGAAATGGTATCATTATGCCAACCAAAGGCGTAAATCTGAATACCAAAAGTCTTTTGTTTTAAACGATGATGAATTATTAAGAGTTTTTAGAACCTTTGACCTTTGCTTTAAAATTAGAAATGCAAAAAAGTTGTGGAATTATTGGGCGGTTGACACTAATCTGTTTCGGTTAAATGAAAGAATTGATTCTTTGGGTAAAAACTTAAATCATATTCATAATTCTTTGCTATTTCATCCTTATTTGTTTCAAACTGTGCAAGAAATTGTTACTGTTAAAGGTTTATCGGAAGATTTATCCAAAATCGACTCTACAATTATTAATCTTTATGATTTAGAGTTGCCAAAAACCGGAATATTTCATTTTCAACTTTTAGCTAATTGGAAACAAAAATTTCAAATAAGTCAATCTGAATTAGAGCATACTATAAGCTATGAGCAGATGCCCAACCTTGAGATGTATGAGTTTTTATTAAATCTAAAACCCCTAAACTTTCCAGCTGAAACCGACACCTTGTAGCCTTATTATTAAACCTTGGGTATGTCGCCCTTAGTTTGCAATTTTGCGTCATGAAAAACAGGCCACAATTTAGAAATACCCTCAAACGCTTTTTAATTTGGAGGGCTAAGAATATTTCTGATCGTGCCTTTACGCTCATTTTGAGTTTGGTAGTTGGGGTAATGTCAGGTCTGGCTGCAGCAATTATCAAAAACTCAGTTCATTTGGTAGAAACCTTATTAACAGGAAACATTGCCGATGATCAAGATAGCTTACTTTTTTTCTTTTTACCTGCTATCGGGATTTTCCTTACCGTAATTATCGTAAAATATGGCTTAAAGGCTCCTGTTGGTCACGGAATTGCAAATACATTGTATGCTATTTCAAAGGGAAATGGCATAATTCATTACAAAAAAATGTTTGCCTCTATTATTACGTCAGCTGTTACTGTTGGTTTTGGTGGAAGTACCGGATTAGAGGGCCCAACCATTGGAACCACCTCTGCGGTTAGCTCAAATATAGGGCATTTGTTAAAGGTTAATTACAAAACCAGAAAGCTATTGATAGGTTGTGCAGCTTCGGGTGCTATGGCAGCCATTTTTAAGGCGCCCATTGCTGCCATTGTTTTCGCTATTGAGGTAATAATGTTAGATCTTACCACTGCATCTCTTATTCCACTTTTGATTGCTTCTGTAGGAGCAGCTTTAACATCCAGGTGGATTTTTGGCACCGATGTTCTTTTTCATTTCTCTATTAAAGACGCCTTTATGATAAAAGACATCCCATTTTTTGTTACAATGGGTGGGGTTGCAGGGCTTATTTCAGTATATTTTGCAAAGGTATTTCACCTAACTTCTTCCTTTTTTGAAAACCTAAAAAATGCTTGGATAAAAGTGGTTATTGGTGGAAGTGTGTTAGGAGGATTAATTTATTTAATGCCACCCCTATATGGTGAAGGTTACGAAACCATAAACCACCTAATTGAAGGTAATTATTCAAAAACTTTAGACAATAGCATTCTCACCAATTTTAGAGATAACATTTATGTGGTACTCCTTTTTTTAGCTGGAGTAGTAATGTTCAAAGCGTTTGCCACCAACATTACTTTTGGTGCAGGAGGGGTAGGAGGAATTTTTG
>JAAZVO010000361.1 GCA_018623405.1 Crocinitomicaceae bacterium | reverse complement strand
TCTGATATTTTTTCGGAGTATCCTCCTCCCATTGAGGCTACCACCGGAATTTGATTGGTTTTACATGCTTCTAAAACTATTCTATCTCGCTCTTTACAACCCTCTAGGCTCAAGCCTAACTTTCCTAATTTATCAGTCTTTAGCACATCTACTCCACTTTGAAAAAATATGAAATCGGGTTGCTGCTCATCAATAAGTTTTGGCAAGGTTTCTCTCAAAATTTTTAGGTAGGTATTGTCATCAGTTCCATCTAATAATTCAATATCAAGATCTGAGTTTTCTTTATGCAGTGGGTAATTGTTTTTTCCATGCATAGAGAAGGTAAAAACACCTTGGTTATGCTCAAAAATTTGAGCTGTTCCATTACCTTGATGAACATCTAAATCTACCACTAAAACTTTATTTGCCAATTTGTTATTAAGTAGGTTATTTGCAGCAATTGCAATATCATTTAGCAAGCAAAATCCTTCTCCTCTATTGGTGTAAGCATGATGGGTTCCTCCTGCAATGTTGAAGGCCACTCCATACTGTAAAGCGAATAAGGCCGCTTGAAGAGTGCCTTGCATAATGGTTATTTCTCTTTCAATTAGTTCTTTAGAATGAGGAAAACCTGTTTTGCGTTGTTCTCGTGGAGTTAACTTAAGTTTTTTTAGATTTTCCCAATATTCCTGTTTATGAGTTGCTAAAATTTCAGCCTCGGGAAGTTTTGTTGGTGTAAAAAAGTTTTTTTGGCTTACTGTTCCTTCATGAAGCAACTGAAGTGGCAGTAACTCATACTTTTCCATCGGAAATTTATGTCCATCGGGCAACGGGTGCTTGTAGCAAGGTGCATAGGCTATTTTAAGCATGGTAAAATAACCCAAAGAAAATTCCTTTGTTCAATTCTAATATTAAGACTTCTCTTTCAAAGTAACCAATTGTATAGCGGTAGTCATAGTAGGATAAACCTTCCAATCATTCTGACTCCCAAAACGGTAATAATGCGTAACTCCCGGCACAGGCATAGTTGTAGGAAAACTTAAATAGTTGCCGTTTTTCGATTGCTTTATCCATTCTATAGTTACGGCAACATCTGAGTTGGCATAAACATTTTTTCCTGAAATATTTAAAGTAATCCAACCTTCGGTTTTATTTCTTAACTCTAACAAAAATGGCTCTTCGTGCAAGGGTTTTGATGGTGTTCCGTTTTCCACTTTTGATACAGAAATTCGCATCCAAGCAGTATCAAAGTTATTTTGATTTACATAAAATTTTATCTTTTCTATTTTGTGTTCTTTAGCTCCTAAAGAGAATTTTCTACCCACTGCAGAGCCCAAATTTTGGTTGGGATAATCCTTTATGGCAAGGTTGTTTTTAAGAAATGTGAAGGTTTTATTAAATCCATAAGTCTTTTCTTGCCAACCCTTAACTTTAATTTCAACCTCTTTTAACTCAACAGCCTTTTCCTCTAGAAAAATTTTAGTGTTTTTACCTTCAATTTTATTTACTTCAAATTCCCGATTTTCATAAGCAATATGTGAAATAGATAGCGATTTGTTTTGAAGAGCGCCTTCGGGAAAAAACAATTCAAACCTTCCTTTTTCATCACTAACTGTACCTATTGCACTTCCCTTTACCCCAATATTTGCAAATGCAACAGGAATGGAGTCTTGGTTAAGTATAAACCCACTTATAAAATTTAAATTAGCGTTTTGCCCAATAGAAAACATTGGAAACAAAAAAATTAAGGTGCAACTGTTTGCATTATCAAACCGCAAATCCAAGCTCCATAAGTACCTAAAGCATAACCCAAAACAGCTAACAATACTCCTACCGGTGCCAAAGAAGGATGAAAAGCAGCGGCAATAACCGGTGCACTAGCTGCACCTCCAATATTGGCTTTACTTCCTACCGCTAAAAAGAAAAACGGCGCTTTAATAAGTTTACCTACAATAAACAATAACAATACATGAAAGGCCATCCAAATGGCACCAACACCAAACAATCCGGGATTGTCAAAAATTTCCAAAATATTCATTTTCATACCAATAGTAGCCACCAAAAAATAAATAAAAACACTACCAATTTTTGAAGCACCTGCACCTTCATAATCTCTAGCCTTGGTAAATGATAATATTATGCCAATGGTAGTTGCCAAAACAATTAACCAAAAGAATTTAGATGTTAAACTAAACTTACCTAATGCAGGGTAATTGTTTTCAATAAATGGAGCAATAAAATCGGCAATAAGATGAGCTATTCCTGTTGCTCCAAGGGCAAAACCGAGAATAATCATAAAATCAGGGAAGGTGCTTACCTTGGCTATTTTCTGAGAAAACTCACTCATTTTTTGCTTTAGGTTGGTTACTGCTGTTGCATCTGCCTTAAAGTAGTTGTCTAAATCATCAGACCTGCCTACACCCAATAATAAGAGTGCCATCCAAACCTCGGCAACAATAACATCTACTGTTATCATTATAGAATATAAACTATCTGTAGGCTTAAAAATCTCGTACATCGCAGCTTGGTTCGCACCTCCTCCAATCCAAGAGCCTGCTACGGTTGTCATACCTCGCCAAACAGCTTCAGG
>JAAZVO010000360.1 GCA_018623405.1 Crocinitomicaceae bacterium | reverse complement strand
GTAGATTTTACTCACGAAAATCAAAAAGAATTGAGAGATGAAATGATTCGATTAGCAGAACTAGGGGCTCATGTAATGATGTCTAATAGTAAATCAAAAGAATGTAAAAAGTTATTCAATTCTCCTCATTTTGAGATTAAAGAGATTCCAGTAACCAGAACTATTCAGAGAAAAAAGAAAGCAAATCATCAATACAAAGAAGATAAAAAGGAATTATTTATTACATCATGTCTTTAAAAGTTGTTGAATTGTTTGCTGGGGTTGGAGGTTTTCGACTTGGGTTAGAAAAAAATAAACACTACAAAGTCGTATGGAGTAACCAGTGGGAACCATTAACAAAAACCCAACATGCATCAATGGTGTACAAAGAGAGATTTAAAACCTCAGAAAAAGAACACAGTGATAAGGATATCTTTACTGTTGAAACTAAAGATATACCAAATCATGATTTACTAGTTGGAGGATTTCCCTGTCAGGATTACTCAGTAGCAACAACTTTAAAAAACTCTAAAGGACTAATAGGGAAAAAAGGTGTTCTGTGGTGGGCAATTCATAGAATATTAGATGAAAAAGGAAGTAAAAGACCCAAATACTTATTTTTAGAAAATGTAGATCGTTTATTAAAATCACCTTCCACTCAACGAGGCAGAGATTTTGCTGTCATGTTAAAAAGTCTTGATGAACTTGGTTATGCAGTTGAGTGGCGAGTAATCAATGCAGCAGATTATGGTATGCCACAAAAGAGACATCGAATTTATTTTCTCGGGTACCATAAATCAACAAAAATCTATAAAGAGTTAAAAAATTCTGAAAAACCTGCTTGGTTGTTAAAACTTGGTGTTTTGGCAAAAGCATTTAAGGTAAAGCAGGTAGAGCCAGAAACAACTTTCGAATTAAATGGTTCATTAGATGAAATCTCAAAATCATTTAATAAAAACGGTAATCTTTCGCCATTTTTGAATACAGGATTAATGATAAATGGCCAAGTTATGACTCTTAAATCAAACGCAGTTTACAAAGGTAAGCAAACACTATTAAAAGACATCGTTCAGACAAAAGGTATAGATAATTCATTTTATCTAACAAGTAATGAGTTAAAGGACTGGAAGTATCTAAAAGGTGCAAAAAAAATCGAAAGAACGGATTCGAAAGGTTTTGTATATACGTACTCAGAAGGATCGATGAGTTTTCCAGACAGTTTAGAAAAACCATCAAGAACTATTATTACTGGAGAGGGAGGCCAAGCCCCATCAAGATTTAAACATGTAATCAAACAAAGAAATAAATATAGAAGATTAACTCCTGTTGAACTTGAAAGGTTGAACATGTTCCCAGATAATCACACAAAACTTGATGGTATTACAGATTCAAAAAGAGCTTTTTTCATGGGAAACGCATTAGTTGTTGGCGTTATAGAAAAAATCGGAAGTACTCTTTTAAAATCTATTGACTAGTTAACTCGATAGGCATCTTAGTTTTTTTATCAATATAAAAGGTTTCTAAGCCCTCTAGTCCAATAATTATCATTGGGCATCTAATAAAAAAGCTATATGGTTTAAGAAGCTCAACAAAATCATCAAAGGTTCCAGTAGCACTATCAAAATTGCCTGACTTTTTAAGTTCTTTAGTAGCAGTTATGATGACACCAATTTGTGAGATATATTCCTTTTCCAACATGTCATTTCCTTCAGTTGAAAGGACTGCTTTTAACATATTATGTGGAACAGCCTCTCTGTGATTAAATGCAACCTCTATACATATATCATTCTTTGCAAAATCTAATCTCCACGCACTAGCTTCGTAATTTGGGTTTTTAAAAATTTTAGGTTCTTTTTGCCATCCTTGTTTTTCTAAATTTTCTCGTATAAAAAAATTTAAAGCATCAGAAATACTTTTTCTATAATTCTTCTTTCCTGCAGCCTCTTCTTCTCTCTTTTGTTTAAGAAAATATTCTAAGAGTTGTTTTTCTTCAATTTTATCTAAGGCATTTAATATTTCTTCATAATCAGGTTTTAGATTTGGCTCATTAACAATCGATCCCGCACCACGATGATGTTCAATCCGTATTTTCATTTCCCGTTTCTCACAATTGGAATTTCTCCTGTTAAGTTATCTAAATTCCTTTGATACTCTGATTCTTTCTCCCTAATAACAGCGCCATTTGGATTGGTAATCATCCTATCAAACTGTGGAATATCATGTTCTTTATACCATGTTGGAGGCTTTCCTCTTCTAGGTTCCACATTTTTAGGACCAGCTTTAGATTCTTTAATCCACCCTTCAACATTGGTGAGTTTCTCTCTAAAGTTTGCTGGATCTAACTCTACCTCCCAAATAATCTCATAAATATCCTGGATTTGGCCCAATGTAAAGTGTTCCGGTAAGAAACGAGTTGCTAAACCGCTATATTCTAAGGATATTCGAAGTCTATTGGAAGCCTCTAACAACATATCATGGTGATCAAACGCCATATCTTCTGGTATATATCTACTGAAATACCGCCTTGGAATCTTAAACCATCTAATATCTTCGCTCTCTTCATCTAACTGCAACTCTTCATCACTTGTATAAATAGC
>JAAZVO010000359.1 GCA_018623405.1 Crocinitomicaceae bacterium | reverse complement strand
TAACACTCTTAAACGCCATTCTTGGATTAAAAGAACAATTTAAAGCACAATACTTAACCAAGTTTATTTCAGGTAAGAAAACTGCAGAAATAAAAACCTTTAAACACAACGAACATGAGTTGTTTGGAAAAGGGAGTGATAAGGATGAAAAATATTGGATGGCTATTGTAAGACAAGCCCGTGTTCAAAAGCTTATCTATAAAGAAATTGAATCTTATGGCACTTTAAAGCTTTCTGAAGCAGGCCACGATTTCCTTAAAAACCCTAAACAGTTCTTCATTTATAAAGATCACGACTACGATACTCTTTCAGGAGCAAACGATGTGGTTGTAAATAGCGGAAAAGGTGGAGGAGCTGCTGATCCCGATTTATTTAACATCTTAAAAGATTTAAGGAAAAAAATTGCCAAGCAAAAAAGCGTTCCGCCATTTGTTATTTTCCAAGACCCATCTTTAGAAGATATGGCTACGCGCTATCCTATTACTATGGAAGAAATGAATAACATAGTAGGGGTAGGAATGGGTAAGGCAATGAAGTTTGGAAAGCCATTTTTAGATACCATCAAAAAATATGTAGAAGAGAATGAGATTGACCGACCTACGGATATGGTGGTTAAATCTGTAGTAAATAAATCAGGTAAAAAGGTTTATATAATTCAAAGTATTGATAGGAAAATGCCTTTGGAAGATATTGCTAGCGCAAAAGGTTTTACCTATGAAGAATTACTAACTGAAATTGAGCATATTGTAGATTCAGGTACCAAAGTAAATCTTGACTATTACATCAATGAAATGATTGATGAGGATAAACAGGAAGAGGTATATGACTATTTCCAAGAAGAAGCTGAAACTGATAGTGTAGAAGATGCCTTGGAAGAATTAGGTGCAGATGATTACACAGACGAAGAAATTAGGCTTTTGAGAATCAAGTTCCTATCAGAATTTGGAAATTAAATTAAAATTTAAATCAAAAAAATCCCCTCCAAATTGGAGGGGATTTTTTTATTCCTCAGACTTCTTTGATGTCTTTGTCTTTTTAGGCTTTTTCACCTTTACCGTAATCTCTTCTTTGGTTTTGTCCAAATCAACAGAAATTGAATCTCCTTCATTTAACTCGGCATTTATAATATATTCTGCCATAGGGTCTTCTAAATATTTCTGAATTGCTCTTTTTAAAGGTCGGGCGCCATATTGCTCATCATATCCCTTATCTGCAATAAAATCTTTTGCAGGGTTAGTGAGCTCAATTTTGTAACCCATTTCTTCCACACGCATGAAAAGATATTTCAATTCAATTTCAATAATTTTATGAATATCCTCTTTCTTCAAGCTGTTAAACATTACTATATCATCAACCCTGTTTAAAAACTCAGGTGCAAAAGTCTTTTTCAAAGCTTTTTCTATAACTCCTTTGGCATCTTGCGCGGCACTTTCTTTTCTTGCAGAAGTGCTAAAACCAACACCGGTACCAAAATCTTTTAATTGTCTTGAGCCAATGTTGGAAGTCATTATGATAATGGAGTTTCTAAAATCAACCCTTCTTCCTAAACTGTCAGTTGCAATTCCATCATCTAATATTTGTAATAAAATATTGTACACATCAGGATGTGCTTTTTCAATTTCATCTAACAAAACTACAGAGTAGGGCTTTCTTCTAACTTTTTCGGTTAATTGGCCACCTTCTTCATAACCAACATATCCCGGAGGGGCACCCACCAATCGGCTCACAGAGAATTTTTCCATGTATTCACTCATATCAATTCTGATAAGGGCATCTTCTTTATTAAATAAGAACATTGCCAATTCTTTTGCCAATTGTGTTTTTCCAACACCGGTTGGACCTAAGAAAATAAATGAACCAATAGGCTTTTTAGGATCTTTTAAACCTGCACGATTTCTCCTAATAGACTTAACCACTTTAACAATTGCATCATTTTGACCAATTACAGTTCCTTCAAGCGCCTCGTCCATTTTCTTGAGTTTGTCACTCTCGTTTTGGGCAACACGCTGAACAGGAACACCAGTCATCATGGCAACCACCTCAGCAACATTATCTTCAGAAACTGTTTCGCGATGGTTTTTGGTGTCTTCTTCCCATTTTTGTTTGGCACTTTCAAGCTCTTCTAAAAGCTTTCTTTCAGTGTCTCTTAATCTTGCGGCCTCTTCATATTTCTGACTTCTTACCACACGGTTTTTTTCCTCTTTTATGTCTTCAACCTTTTTTTCAAGGTCTAAAATTTCTTGAGGAACCTTTATATTGGTAATATGTACCCTTGAACCGGCTTCATCTAAAGCATCTAATGCCTTGTCAGGTAAAAATCTATCAGTAATGTAGCGTTCTGTTAAGGTTACACAAGCTTTAACAGCATCTTCGGTGTAGTTAACGTTATGATGAGACTCATACCTTTCTTTTACGTTGTTCAGAATTTGGATAGTTTCTTCTACGTTAGTAGGTTCTACCAAAACTTTTTGAAATCTTCTTTCAAGGGCTCCATCTTTTTCGATGTATTGTCTGTATTCGTCTAAGGTAGTTGCTCCAATACATTGAATTTCGCCTCTTGCCAAAGCAGGTTTAAACATGTTTGATGCATCTAAGG
>JAAZVO010000358.1 GCA_018623405.1 Crocinitomicaceae bacterium | reverse complement strand
CTATTTCTATAAACCTTAAGGAGGAGTTTGGAGAGGTAAACAACCTGAATTTTGTAATTGATATAGAAAAAATATTTCCTGAAGGCAGTACCCCAATAAACTATGTTACTGAAACAAATACGCATACCATGGACAATGAGCCTTTGGCAGAGAAGTTTTTGATAAACCTAAGGAGTGCTATAACCCTTGAGTAGGTTTTCTGTTTCCTTATTTTTTCTTGGTTTTTTCCTCTTTGGCTGCAACTATCAGCCTACAAAAAAAACTGAGTTTTCATCTCCAACACCATACAGATTTAATTTACCTGATTGGGCACCTTTACCAGCAGTTCCTGAAGAAAATCCTATAACTAAAGAAAAGGTTAAGCTTGGAGAGAAGTTGTTTAACGATCCTATTTTTTCAAAAAATGAAGATGTTTCCTGCGCTAGCTGTCATAAAGCAGATTTAGCATTTACAGACGGCAGAAAACTACCTATTGGAACAAGCGGAAAACTTGGATTTAGAAATTCACCTTCTTTATTGAATACAGCTTACAATACATTATTTTTTGCTGATGGAGGTGTAAGGTCTTTGGAGTTGCAGGTTTTGGTTCCTTCTGATACCCATTTTGAGTTTGATCTCAGTATTCCAAAGCTTATTGATAAACTAAAAAAAGACTCATCCTATAATGCTATGTTTTTAGATGCCTTTAATAAGCCGCCAACCGTTTATGGTATAACTAGGGCTATTGCAGCTTATGAACGTACGCTAGTTAGTTTCAATTCTAAGTTTGATAAATTTTATTACGAGAAAGATTCCACTTTGTTTTCAGAATCAGAAAAAAGAGGCATGCAATTGTTTTTTAGCCCTAAAACAAACTGTGCTAGTTGCCATACGGGAATTCACTTTACTGATAGAGGTTTTTACAATATTGGTTTACCTGTTTATGAATCTGATCCGGGAAGAATTAGAGTAACAACTAAAAAAGAGGATTTTGGAAAATTTAAAACTCCGAGCCTTAGGAATGTGGCTATTACAGAACCCTACTTTCATGATGGAAGAATGAATACTCTTGAAGAAGTTATTGAATATTACAATGCAGGAGGAGAGGAGTTTAACCAAAAAGATTTAAGGATAAATACTTTAAATTTATCTGAATCAGAAAAACAAGATTTAATAAATTTCTTGAAAACCTTAACCGACCAACAGTTTATGGTCACTTCTGAGGCTCAAAATCAAGCGCTACAGAATTGATACAATACCTTAAGCCTGTTGGTTTTGGTCCATCGTCAAAAACATGACCTAAGTGTCCACCACATTTTCCACAAACAACTTCTACTCTTATCATTCCAAAAGAAGTATCCTTAATCAATTTTACCTTTTCTTGATCAATAATATCATAAAAAGAAGGCCAACCTGAGCCTGATTTAAACTTGGTGTTAGAAGAAAAAAGTGGATTATTACATGCTGCACATGTATAAACTCCTGTTTCTTTATTTTCTAATAAATCACCTGTAAATGGTCTCTCCGTACCTTTTTTTATAAGCACCTCAAATTCTTCTTCAGAAAGCTCATTTCTCCATTCTTCTTCTGACTTTTGAACTTCGTACTTTTCTTTTGCAACTTTAGCTTGATTTTGGGCATTGCCGCAACTGCTAAAAAATAAAATTCCTGCTAGAATAAATGAAAACCTCATATTTATTAAACAGTGTTAGATTGAATTGGTTTTTATGGCTAAGTCACTAAACTTCTTTATCCCATTAAGCATAACTTTTTTTATGAGGCTACTTGAGAAGATACCATACCTGTTCTGATTTTTTACAAAAAGCTTTTGGACCTCTCTTCTTTTTGCAAACCACTTAGGAAGAAAAATAAAGTATTCCCAGTGAGCCTTGAAAATACCTGTTGCGGGTTTCCATTCACCATCAAAAACCATTTTGTAAAAGGTTAAAGCATCTAAAGCAATTCTTACCGGAATCTTCCAAATTAATTGGCCAAATGGTAAGTTTTTAGTGAGCATTAATAGATTGTTACGGTGGTTCCTGAAAACTTTTTGAGGACTACCATAAGTAATAATAAACCCTCCCATGTGGTAAACAACAGATTGGTGACAGTAGCCAATCTTATAGCCCATGTTTTTTAACCTCCAACAAAGGTCAATTTCTTCCATGTGGGCGTAAAAGTCGTTATCTAAACCCCCAGCCTTATGATATAAAGAAGCATTAATAAACATACAAGCTCCTGAAGCCCAAAAGGTTTCAATGTTACTATCATATTGGCCTTTATCCTCTTCGAGGTGGTTAATTAACCGGCCTCTACAAAAAGGGTAACCTAAATAATCAATAAACCCACCTGCACCGCCGGCATATTCAAATAATTCTTTTTGATGGAAGCTTTTTATTTTAGGTTGAATAGCCGCAAATTCAGGGTTTTGTTCCATAATTTCAATAGGCGGTAATAACCAATTACCTTCTACCTCAATATCAGAACTTATTAAAACGTAATATTTTGCCTGTATTTGTGCTAATGATTGAACATAGCCATTGGTAAAGCCCCTGTTTATTTCTAGTCGAAGCTTTTTAACACTAGGAAATTCTTCATCTAGGTATTCCCAAGTGTT
>JAAZVO010000357.1 GCA_018623405.1 Crocinitomicaceae bacterium | reverse complement strand
TTTTTCGTTGCAACAGAAATAGGAAAGGTAATTGGTATTGCCTTGTATTACACTAAATATTCTACTTGGGAGGGAAAATGTATTTATCTTGAAGACATAATTGTAACCCAAAGTGCCAGGCAAAAAGGAATAGGAAGCAAACTCTTTGAAGCAGTAATTAAGGTGGCCAAAGAAAAAAAAGTACGACGTATGGAATGGCAAGTATTAAATTGGAATGAACCTGCCATTAAATTCTATAAAAAATACCATGCTATTTTAGATGACGAGTGGATAAATGGAAAATTAGACTTTGAGAAACTTCAAAATTTTAAATCATTCAAATGAAGATATTCAAATTTGGTGGGGCATCTGTAAAAGATGCTGAAGCTGTAAAAAATGTTGCCAAAATTGTAGGTCAATTCCAACAAGGTAAGTTAATGATTGTAGTATCTGCAATGGGCAAAACTACCAATGCGCTAGAAGGAATTGTAAATAGTTACATTGCTTCAAAAGAAGATTTACCTAGTAGAGTTTCTGATTTAAAGCGTTACCACAACAACATTATTAAAGAATTATTTAATGAGGTGCCAACAACCTTAACTGAAGATTTAGAAAAAATATTTGGTTACCTAGAAAAAAGAATAAGCATAGTTGCCAACCAAAGCTTTGACCTTATTTACGACCAAATTGTTCCTGTTGGTGAGTTGCTTTCAACCAAAATAATTTCTGCTTATTTAAATTTTGCTGACGTTAAAAATACATGGCTCGATGCTAGAAAAATAATCTTAACAGATGGTAGTTTCAGAAAAGCAAACGTAGATTGGGAATTAACACAGTTTACCATTGATGGACTAGAGTGGGAAAACGAAATCTTTGTAACACAGGGCTTTATTGGAGGTACAAAAGGCAACTTTATGACCACCTTAGGTCGAGAAGGTTCAGATTATACAGGTGCCATTTTAGCCAATTGCCTAAACGCAAAATCGCTTACCATTTGGAAGGATGTTGAGGGTGTGTTAAATGCAGACCCAAAGTTTTTTAACAATACCGAAAAACTAGATCAAATAAGCTTTAAAGAAGCAATAGAGTTAGCTTATTATGGTGCATCGGTAATTCATCCAAAAACAATAAAACCTTTACAAAACAAGAATATTCCGCTTTATGTAAAATCTTTTGTAAATCCGGCTGAAGAGGGTACAAAGATTTCTGAAGACTTCTCAAAAGATGGTTTAATTCCGTGTTTTATTTTTAAAACCAATCAGTGTTTAGTTAGCTTTTCTACTAAAGATTTCTCGTTTGTAGCAGAAGAACAAATAAGTGAATTATTTCAGGCACTACACAAATTTGGATTTGAGGTAACGGCTATGCAAAACTCAGCGATAAACTTTAGTGTAAACACCACATTTATTGAGGAGAAACTAAAATTATTGATAGAAGAATTAAAAGAAAAATATTCTGTAAAATATAATTCAAACCTCGATTTAATGACCATAAGACATTATAATGAGGATATTATTAAAGAACTTACCAAAGGAAGAAAAGTGTTACTGCAGCAAAGGTCTAGAAATACCGTAAAACTGATTATGAGTTAAATGAAATTTTTTGTTCTCCTACTTTTAATTTTGAGTTTTTCTGCATGTAGTGTTTATACACCCACAGCAACACCCATAATTTACACAGAGAAAAAAGGAGATAAGCAAATTAATGCCGGACTAGAATACTTTAGTGGTTCTCCTTTAATTTTTTCTAGTGCAGTTTTCTATTCTCCTGTAAATCATTTAGCCATCGGCTCAAAAATAAAGTTAAGAACAGACCTTACCTACCAGCTAGAATTAAATACAGGATATATTTATACATTAAAAAATTTTCAAATAGGCCTACTTGGGCTTATTTCAAAAGGAGATTTCAAAGAATCAAGTTTAATTTGGAACGATCATCTTCAAGGTGAATATTCAAATTTTGGTGGCCTATTTCAAGTTGGTTACAAAACAGAATTATTTGATTTATTTTTTTCAAATAAATTTTCTAGAGTAAATTGGGAATTCAATAAATCAATATCTATGAATCCTCGATATTCTTATGATTATAACTTTTCCGGTTTTGCAGTTGAGCCGGCAACAACAGGAGTAATAAAACCATTTGAAAAAATAAAAGTTGCTATTGATTATACTTACGGTTTTTATAATAAATCAAATTACAGAAGAATTGGAAATAAATTTAATTACCTGTATGATGAAGACTTTATTCCAGTAAGAAGTTGGGGACAAATAGGGGTTTCGGTAATTTTCCTATTTCCTAAGAATTAAACGCTGCCAAAATTTTATCGGCTAAAACTGAAGATAGTTTTACATAAGATTCTGATGTCCAACCGGAAACATGAGGGCTTAAGATCACATTATCCTGTTCTTTTAAAAATGAAAGTGCCAATTTAAATGCAGGGTCAATTTTTTCAAATGAAGAAGATTCAAACTCTAAAACATCAATGCAAGCACCTTTAAGTTTTTTGGATTTTATCCCTTCGATTACGGCATCGGTTTTAACAACTTTTCCGCGCGATGTATTGATTAAATAAAAGGGCTTAGCCATGCCTTCAAGAAAGTCTTCATTGAAATAATAATGA
>JAAZVO010000356.1 GCA_018623405.1 Crocinitomicaceae bacterium | reverse complement strand
CTTTCTATTTCCAAAAGGAATAAAATTAAAGCTCAACTCCCAACAGTTTAAATCTCGGTAAACATTTACAGTTGTATAAGAGAAGGTGTTGGCTCTAAAATCGTAGTTGGTAGTGCCGCCGACATCCCAATTATCAGTTAGCATAATTTTTCCGTTAAACCTTGCTGTTTGCGTAATATTAATGTTGGTTGTAGCCTTAGAGTAGTTGTAATTATAACTCATATCCATACTCCAAGGCCTTACATTTTTGTCTTTATTGGCTTTTTTGGAATTGTTTAATCTATATGTAAGTGCCCAAGTAAAATTTGTAAGCCTTGCTAACTCTCCAGTTTTAGAGAAATGAGACCTGTTTACCACTCCTGTTTTACTCGCATTTAAAGCATAAGGATCAAAGGTTGCATTTACACGCATCGATAAAAAAGTGAGTAAACTAACATTTGAACTAAACTGAACCGGAGACCAATTCAATGAATCGGCAAAAATGTTATAGGCACTGCTAAAATTAAATTGATCGAGGATTTTTACTTTTTTGTATTGCTGAGTAGAGTCTTTTGTTGATAATACTTTCATCTCAATATTGTTTCTAAGGTTAAATGAAATATTTCCTGACCTATTGTTGGAAGGTCCTCCAAAAATACCAGTCTCAAAACCTGTAGATTCTCTTGTATTTCCAAGGGTATCACTTTGGTAGGTTTGGAAGTTATCAAAAAGGTTAGGGCTGTAATTAAAACCAACCGAAGGACTCATTACATGTCTTATAGCTTTAATTTTTTCAGACCTGTAGGTGTACATTCCATAAATGTTGGTGCTCAAGTTTGCATTGAAGTTAACCCTTCCAAATCGATAAAAACCATTTATGGTGTCATTATCCACTAATTGTCGGTTTTCATCCCATTCATAATTGGTTTTCTTAAAATACCAATTTTCTGTATAGCCCATTCCAGGTGAAAAAGTAAAGTGTTTTAATAGTTTAATGTTGGTGCTTACGGGTATTTGATGCCTCATTCCATTTTGAGAATTAGCTAGGTTAAACTCACCGGTATTTGGAAATAAATCATTTGGATCGTAAATTATTCCTCTTCTAATGGCGGCTTCTGTTGTGGTAAATTGATTTCTGAAATTTCCTGTATAGTTCAAACCAATATTCTCGTACCATTTAGCTTTTCCTACCCTTGATTTTCTTTTGAATGGAAAAACCCTTTGCATAGAAAAAACTGCTTCAGGCAAGGTAACATTAATTATTTGGGTGGTATCTTGAGAGTTCTGGCTATGCGATGCATTCAGCGTTAGGTTAAAAGGTTTATTCGGAAAGTTATAACTGTAGTTGATGTTTGATTTAAAAGTGTTAGTTAGGTAATCTCTATCCGAACTGTTAAAGTTGGTGGAAAAGTTGTTTCTTGTACCGAAGTTTACTGAAGATGAAAATGTTGAGTTTGGTCTAGCTTTTTGATCTTGCCTGTGGTTCCACCTGATAAAAAAGTTGGTTTGCCTTGAAGTAGTAGGTAAATCAGAAAGACCATTCTGAAAAGAAGAGTATTCAACGTTTAGCGCACCTCCATATTTGTATCTTCTTTTATAATTCGAGTTAAATTTTGTTCCCCAACTACCTCTAGAGTAAATATCTCCGGTTAAACTAACATCAAGAAAGTCATTTACGGTCCAATAATAACCGCCATCGGTTAAAAAGAATCCTTGGTTTGGAGAATTACCCGGTCTAGGAATAATTATTCCTGAAGCTTTACCTTGTTTGTTAGGCAAAATGGCAAATGGTAAAGCAAGGGGAGTTGGAATTTCTTCAATAACTAAATAGGCAGGGCCTGTTACAATTTTATCGTCTTTTATCATTTTTAATTTCCGGGCGCGCAAGTAAGTTCCTGCTTTTGGGTCGTCGCACGGACAGAACTGACCATTTTGAATATAAATCACATCAGAAGTTGCCATTTTAACCTTCTTCCCCTCAATGTATCCTTCAGATTGTTGGGTTTCTGCTTGGGTAATTAATGCCTTTTTAGTGTCGAAGTTGTATTTAAATTCTGTGGCTTTAAATTTTTGTCCATCGTCTTCAAATTCTGGCAAGCCTTGCATTTTTCCCGTGCTGTCAGGTAAACCTTTTGCTTTTACTTCATTTTGCTGAAAGTTCATTTCAATGAAGTTTGAATTCAATTTAATACTCTCGTAAGTAACTTCACTACTACCGTACATGTAAACCTTTTGCGACTTCAAATCAAAAATCATTGAGTCTAAACTTTTATAGTTAATGGTACTTTCTAATGGCGATTTTTTTTGAGGTTGGTAAAGAGTCAAACTATCTTGAAAAAGCGAGTCGTTTGTAGAAATCTGTTGGGTAGAATCTGTAAGTGAGAATTGAGAATTTAAAGTATCAACAATTTGGGCTAATATTTGATTTGAGCCCAAGGTCAACAGAATTAACAAGTATGCGTGAATTAAATAAGGTTTTAAAAACACTCGTGGGAATTGATTATGCTAATTTTGTAATAGTGCTCAAAATCAGCTCAAAACTAACTATTTCTAAGATTAAGATGTACTCCAAACGATTTCAAATTGGATTTGGTATAATACTTATTATCGCAATGGTAGCGGT
>JAAZVO010000355.1 GCA_018623405.1 Crocinitomicaceae bacterium | reverse complement strand
GTAAAGAATATCTAGTTCTCGATACGCTTCATTTTATTACGCTACTCGACCTGACATTCTCTATAAAGGTTTGATTTTAAAAGGTTTGACCCTTCGAGTGTTGAGTTGAAGAATGAAACTCAATGTATCGAGAAGTGGGCAAAACCTCATTTCGTAACCCTTGATGTATAGTTACATTTTGAAGTGTAAAACATACCAAATTTACCACATCATTTTTTTTCTTTCAGTAAGTCTCTAATTTCTGAGAGTAATTCTATGTTTTTGGGAGTGGAAACTGTAGGGTCTTTTTCGTTTTCGCCTTTTCTACGTAATTGGTTAAATAGCTTAATTACCAAAAACACGGTGATGGCAATAATTAAGAAATCTAACGAAACTTGAATGAAATTACCATAGTTTACAGTTACCAGCTCTTGGGTAATGTTGCCTGCTACATCGGTAATTTCGGGTTCTAATACCCACTTTAGGTTTTCAAATTTTACGTTGCCTGCCAAAACACCAAAAAAGGGTAGAATAATATCATTTACCAATGAAGAAACAATACTGTTAAAGGCTGTACCAATAATAATTCCTATGGCCATATCGAACATATTGCCCTTTATGGCAAACTCCTTAAATTCTTTAATTAGTTGCATATGTGGTTTACTCAGGTTTTCCGCTAGCTACCCATTTTTCTATTAAGGCAATTTCTTCTTTACTTAAGCCTTGTCTTTTACCTCGGTAGGGCATGTATTTTACATCTTCTATTGGTAGTTTAACGCGGTTTAAAATTACTTTTATGTCTTTCGAAACTGCTGCATAGGTATGGTAAAGCTTTTTTTTACCTGTTTCAGGATAATGGCATGGCGTGCAGCTTCTATCCATTAAAGGTTTAATATCGTTGATGTAAGTTATCGAAAAATCGGTAACAGCGGGAACAGTTGCAGCGGCTTTCTCTTTTGTTTTACAGCAGAAAAACCCTGTTGCTAAGAGCAAGCAAACAATAACAAGTTTAGAAGTTTTCATGGCATTTTTCTTTTTGGAAAAATAACCATAATAAAAGTGTTGGGTTTTAGGCTTTTTCTTGCATAAACAGCGCAATGCTTTCATGCATGTGAGCCATCATTTCAGGAGTAATGCCATGATGACAACCTAACAACATTCCGCCGCGCATTACTTTGTCGCTTTCAAGATAACCACCTGCAGCCTCTTTGCGCTCAATATTTTTAAATCCGGGTTGTCTTAAGATGTTTCCTGTAAAAACCGTTCTTGTTTGAATGTTGCGTTTCTCTAAGAAAATTTGTAGCTCGGTTCTTGTAAAAGGAGCACTATCTCTTACGGTTACAGCAAATGCTAACCAACCTGTTCTAGAGTTTGGAAGTTGTTTTGGCAGGATGAAATATTCTTCGAATTGCTTGAAAAACTCAAGGTGGGTATTGTAGTTTTTTTCACGCTCGTTAATGTTGTGCTGTAACTTACCTAATTGCACTAAACCAAAGGCAGCGCCCATTTCAGAAGGTTCAATATTGTAACCGGGCTCTTCAAAAATAAATTTAGCATCGTACCTAATGCCATCTACTTCTACGTTAAACCTGTTTTCAATTGCTTCAGACTCTACAAATAAAGATGATGAACGACCCCAAGAACGCAACAACTTGGCACGTTCTAGCATTTTATCATCGTTTAAGCAAAGCATACCGCCGTTGCCGCCTGCATTTATTACGTGAGAGCCGTAGAATGAGGTGGTACTCATGTCGGCAAATCTTCCTGAGCTTTCGCCGCCAATTTCAGCACCTAAAGTATCGGCAGAATCTTCAACTACAAAAAGATTGTGTTTATCTGCAATTGCTCTTAACTTTTCCCAATCGGGTAAGTTACCCATTAAGTTAGGTATTAAGAAAGCCTTTGTTTTAGGAGTTATCATTTCCTCCACCTTGGTCCAATCTAGGTTGTAAGTTCCTTCTTCAACATCAACAAAAGAGGGCATTAATCCGGCCTTTACAATTGGAGCAACTGTAGTTGCAAAGGTGAGGGCAGGGGTAATTACTTCACTTCCTTTTGGAAGGTTAAGTAAATCAACAGCTAAATAAAGCGCAGAAGATCCTGAGTTTACCATTACACCATGTTTTTTGGCGTAAAGTGCAGCTACTTTTGCTTCAAATTCACGCACGTGTTTTCCCATTTGGGTAGAGGTGCGTAAAACATTAACTACAGCTTCAACTTCTTCTTCTCCGTGAACTGTTTTTCCGTAAGGAACGTGTAAAAAATCTGCTTTTGTTGACATGCTAAAATTTTAGAGGGGCGAAAATAATCGTTTATACAACCAAATTAGACAAACGTTCAGAAACTAAGCTTTGTTCTGTAAACTTTTCAAATAATCATCAACCGAAGTAAATTTAAAATCGGGGTATTCTGAAATAAACTTATGGGTTGAGAATCCTCCCATTAAAGGTCGGTCTGCTGCTTGGTTCATTGCCGAAGTCGCAATAGGAGTTAAATTCACTTTGTCGTGCCCAAAATAATTCATCACCTTTTGTGCTAGTTGCACCCTGTTGAGGTAGTCTGTTGAGCCAAAGTGGTAAATTCCGTTTTTTTCATCTTCAATTAAATGCCAAATTGCTCGGGCTACATC
>JAAZVO010000354.1 GCA_018623405.1 Crocinitomicaceae bacterium | reverse complement strand
GAAAACCGGAGGCTCTTTTATGCTCGGATTATCAATACTACTATTTGTAACCCCTAGTTGTAGATTGAAGATGAAACCCTTTCTCCGAGACTAATCGCCCAAAAGCGAAAAACTGTGATGTTAGGTTGCCTTTTTGCTGCAACAATTTTTACATCCTAACACCAATAGCAATTACCCAATTTGCAGACCAAAACCAATACAATTTTCTATTTGTTTGATTATGAATTGTTTGAGAAATTACCGAGATTTTTTAGTGTTCAATACTGAACATTTATCGTTTGTTTTCGCACACTAAGAATATCTTAAAGCCTTTATAGGATTATCATTTGATATAATCCAAAAACGAAGTAAAGGGTTATTAAAGTTTGTTGAAGATTATAGAAAGCTGAGTAAAATTCCGGTTCCTGAAATTACTAAAGTAAATCTCAATGATTTAATTACTTCTATTTATGAGTTATGGCAGCCTTCTTTAGCAAAAGGTGGAGTTAACCTAAAAATGCATGTGTCTAATCCTAAACTAACTCTTGCAACCGACAGAAATCAACTTGAGCAAGTGATTATTAATGCCAAAGATGCTTTACAAAACGCTGAGGAAAAAGAAATTACTTTATCGGCCTACCAAGACGATCAAAATACTTTTATAACAATTGAAGATACCGGAAGTGGAATTCCTGAAGAAGTACAAAAGAGAATTTTTATTCCATTTTTTACTACCAAACCAACAGGTTCGGGAATTGGTTTAAGTTTAAGCAAGCAAATAGTGAATTTACTAGGTGGTAGCATTAAAGTAACTACGCAAAAGCAAATTGGTACAAAATTTTACCTCGTTTTTTAATTACCTTTTCATTACAAACTCATTCGATACACCCTCTTCCCTATGGTTAAACCTCAGACGCTGTTGGGTAACACTTACACTTTCTAAAACAATACTTTTTTCATTGGCATTATTATCGGTGAGATTAGCTTCTAATCTCAGAGATTGCTCACTTCCATTTTCGCCTGTGTAAATATCATTGTAATAAAACAATTGGTAAGAACCTGAAAACAAATTATTATCGGTTTTCCACTTCATTATGTTTCCATCTAAAAATTCAACTGAAAAATCTTGAAACTCATCAGTAACATTCTTTGATATAATTCGATTGTTGGAGGTTTGAGAAACCCTTCTCACCTCCCAATTACCTAGTAATTTTTCATCTTGCCTATCTAAAAAAGCCTCTCGATTGCAGCTAAAAGAAGAAATTGAAATAAATAGAATTATCAGTTTTTTCATAATGTTGGTTTTAACTAAAAATTCCAAAAATTATTCCAAAAAAAAGCCTTTCAATATTGAAAGGCCTTTACCTATTTTAATTAGTGTTTAGCTCTTAATCAAAACACCATTTGCCAAGAAAGTTATTTCTTCTTTTGGTTCTGTAATGGCATCAATTTCTTCTTGAGACTTACCTGCATCTTCGGCGTAGTGTTTTAACTCATCAACAGGAATTACGGTTCTTTTTACTTGCCCATCAATAATTGCAGTTTTACCTTCTGAGTCTTTCGGAACAAAAAATCCGTAATCTTTAAACCTTACCATCATTTCTTCGCCATCACCTAAATCCATTCTCATCCAACAACCTTTCTTTTGACAGCAAGAAGTGATTCCAGCTTCTACTTTAATTTTCAAAGAATCTTGATCTCCTAATGAAGCTAAAAGTTCTGAACCATTTATGGCGCCATCAATGGTAATTTCTTCTCCATAAGACATCATTCCGTTAATTTCTTTTCCTTGAATTTCATCCTCGGCATTTTCTTCCGCCATTTCTTCTTCAGTCATTTCAACTGAATTTTCTTCTTCGTTTTGGTTAGATGTAGTTTCGTTAGAATTGCCGGCACAAGACCAAAGTCCTAAACTTAATGCAGTAATGTAAAGTAGCTTTTTCATGTTTAAAAATTTTCGGCAAAAATAATAGGATTCTTTACAATCATCCTAAATACGCTTTTAACATCCAAAGGTGCTTTTCTTGGGCTACAATTAAGTCACTCATTAAGGTAGAGGTACTTTCATCGTTATCATTACCTGCTAAAGTCAAAATTTCTTTTTCAAGCTTTAAAATAACACCTAATTGGTTTACTACCTCGTTTACCATTTCTACGTCACCTGTAGTTTGATTTGATTCTTCTATTGCTGAGTTTGAAACAAAATCAGAATATTTAAAAAGTGGATTTGCATCTAATGCTAATATTCTTTCGGCAATTTCATCTACGTTTCCTGCAGCCTCATCGTAAAGTTCTTCGAATTTTTCATGAAGTTTAAAAAATTTAGGACCCTTTACATACCAATGGTAAGTTCTTAAATTTTGATAAAAAACTGCTGTTGTGGCTAATAGTTTGTTTAATTGTGTTTTCATATTTTTTTGATTTTTAAATTCGAAACAAATGTACCTTGATAATAAATATTGGTCAAATTGATAAAAATTATAACTTTATCATCGATACTTATAATTATGACATTACAACAAATTGAATACATAATTGCATTAGATACCTACAGGCATTTTGTTTCTGCAGCCGAGAAATGTTATGTTACACAGCCAACGCTTACAATGCAAGTAAAAAAATTAGAAGATGAAATAGG
>JAAZVO010000353.1 GCA_018623405.1 Crocinitomicaceae bacterium | reverse complement strand
TTTGGAACTACAAAGGAAAACTCGAAGTCTCCATTTTTTACTGATGCTCTTCCATTAAAAACGATTTTGTTCTGATCTTCATACTTAAAAACACCATTTCCATCATTATTCAGCGTGCCTTTTACTTCTTTTTGAGCATAAACAGTTGGAAAAACAACTCCATTAAACTCTGTTAGTTTTTGCATGTTAAAGCCAGCCACAAAGCCTTTCAAAGTAACTTTTTGAAGCGCTTTCATTGTGTCAGGTACAGAAGTAGTAACAACATTTAAGGTTGGATAGGCTAATTTTACCGCAGGATCGCCAATTAAACTGAAACACCTAGTATTTACGCTTAAAGGCCCATTAAATTTGGTAATCCTATTTAAATCACCCATTCGAGGTCTTCGATTATTTATTTTTTCGAAAGCAATCCTGTTAAATTCTTGAGAGAGCTGGAAGTTAGGAGTTGAGAAAACCAATCTAGTTGTAGTAAGCAAACCAATACCCCCTCCATCAGGATTCAAAAAAACGTATTCTCCTGCTGAGGTTCTTGAAGGATCATCAAACCTTGTAAACTCACAAGTGGCCGTTACAAAAAGTGGTAATTTATTCTTATTCGTCCATTGATTGATGTCGGGAACTTCTAAAACGCGCTCATGAGCCCAACCTAGCTCTCCTCCGTGCCCGACATAATTTACAATTAATGCTCCATTTTGAACTCTTTGATTTATTGCTTTATTAACCTCTGGATACCTTTTTCCTCCTGGGGTAGATTCTTGTTTGTAGGCATCGAAATAAATTTTTTGCAAATGATAATCTTCGTAATTGGTGTCTACATATTGGGCAAGCTTATCAGCATCTCGCATGTGAATAAGTGACACATACCCCTCTTCATCATCACCACAAAATGTAACCATGTTTCTCCAAGGACCTAATGTAGATTGTGCATAGTAACCCTTTGTTTTTGCAACAGCAGCTTTTGCTTCTTCAACAGTTCTAACAGGAAAACGCCCAATTCCAATATCTAACAAATCAGAAATACCTTCTCCTTCATTTGGATCTAAAAGCCCAAAAAAGTCATCAGACACATAAGAGGTAGTAGGAGTCGTAGAATTATTGCTTTGATATGTTGGAACATAGTTTGAATTTGAGGCACTTTTAGTTTTATAATCATAGGATGCATCCCCAAAAAGCAAAAGGTACTTTGGAAAAAGGGTAGAGTCTTGCCCCGCGCGTTCATAGAACATTCTCACAAAATCTTTTATGGCGGTAATGTCTTGTTTTCCACTGCTAAATTCATTGTATATTTTTTCTAAAGTAACCGTATGAACAGACATCGAATCATTAACCCTATGAAATTCAGCCAAATCTTCGGCTTGGGCTAAAAATTTAGGATGAGTAACAATTAAATAATCAACTTGGTCTAAAGCATGAAGGTTTTGATTTTCAATAACTCCAACTTTTACTTGAGGTGTATTTAAGTCATTCTCAACAAATACGACAAACTCCTTTAGTTCATTAGTTAATGCAGAAAAGAAATAATTCCCATTGCTATATTTTCCTAAAAGTCTTTGTGGGGTTTGATGATCGGTAATTTCCCATAAGTTGAGATTTTGTGGAGGTGATGAAATTTTGTATTCAACCAAACCAGAATTTAGCGAGCTAATATCTCTAAAGAAAAGCGCTTCATTAACATATTGTAATCTTCTTTTTACATGAACTTCTATGTAATCAACCCAAGCTTGGGCATTTGAAACTGCTTTGTATAGATTTACAAATACGTTTAAATTGGCACCAATTGGGTAAAAATTTGTACTAACTACTCCTGTTGTTGCAAAAGGCAAATCATATCCTTGGTAAACTTCACCAAACAAGGAGTCTTTAGCTGAGCCGGTTCCTGTAACCCCAAGTTGTATTGTACTTTTAACATTTAAAGACCTAACGGCGAAATGTCCTTCTACTAAGCCGGTTTCTGAGGTTACTACATTTGGAAATTGAAAATTAAAATTTGCTGTTGGGTTAGTTCCAATTTGTTCTCCAAACCATATTTTACCTGATTTTACCAAATTGGTTAAATCTCTTTCATAAAAGTCATGATCATTAAAGGTTGTTACTTGAGTATTAGCGGTTACATTTGCAGTTATACTCTGAACCCTTTTTGGTGCGCCTAAATTGTAATCTACACTAATAAAATAGTAATTTGTATCAGCATATAAATTCCACCTATGCCTAAACCTTTGCTGATTAGAATTAAACTCCCATAAGTGAGGACCTTGACCGTAGAAGGCGAAAAATTCATCTCCATCAAACTTTCCATTTTCATCGCCAAAAAACTGAATTGCAATTTCTTCCAAATCATCAATTCTAGGCGAACTATTTTGAGTTCTCAACATTGCGCCACCATTTCCAAAAACCCTAATTTGATTTGGATTCAAATTTTCTACATCGATACCCAAATCTTTCAGGAAAGACCTTTCCAACTTGTACATCCCTGTTTGAGTAACACCAAACTTGTACCAAGTTCCTGAAGCCAAAACACTAGAACTTTTAAAAGAATTGGCTCCATTCCTTGACGAGTTAGATTTTAAGGAAGTTGATTTTTTTTTGAACTTGTAGGATGCCTTTTTTAATAAAAATACCTCACCTG
>JAAZVO010000352.1 GCA_018623405.1 Crocinitomicaceae bacterium | reverse complement strand
GTATTCTCCCGGATTTAAAATAAACTTTGTTTTAAAAGCACCCTCTTGGAAGTTTAATGGCGATTTATTTGCAGCCCAACCATTCATGGTTCCTGCAATTTTTATTTCCTTGTAAAGGTTGTCGGGGTCTTCAATTTCAATGTAAACCTTTTCTTTTTCTGTGGCCTTTAGCAATACATCGTATCGTTCACCACCAACAAAAAAAGAGCTTACACCTATTTTCCATTGAGGTGAACCAATTAGTAAGGCTTTATCTTGACCTTTTTCCCATTCTAACTTTAATCCCTCAGGTATTTTTATGGAGTCAATTTCTGATGTAGTAAGAAAGTAGTCTTTTAAATAAACGGTTGTTTTTAAGTAATCTAACTGAATAGGGGAGGCAATTCCAACAATTTTTGGATTTGATGGCAACACCCAAGCTTCTTCATTTAATTTTGGTAAACAACCTATTAAGAGTACTGCCGCACTCAAAAAAAGAACTACTTTTTTCATGGCTAAATCATTTTGGTTTCCTCACCCGCTAAAGTTATTAATTGATTTTTTACCATAAGTTGCATTGGCTCGTTAGAGTGATTTCTAATGGTAATACCATCTTTAGAAGCCTTTACATTCAAGCTGTGATGCCTAAATTGAACATTAAAACTGTAAGAATCCCAATGTGAAGGAAGTACAGGATTAAGGTACATCATGTTTTCTTTTACCCTCATACCACCAAAACCTTCTACTACAGAAAGCCAAGTTCCTGCCATAGAGGTAATGTGAAGACCTTCATGCACTTCTTTGTTGTAGTCATCGAGGTCTAACCTTGCAGTTCTTAAATAAAACTGATATGCTAACTCATCTTTGCCAAGGGCTGAGGCTAAAACTGAATGAATACATGGTGAAAGTGAGGACTCGTGAACAGTAAAAGGCTCATAAAAATCAAAGTTTTTCTCGATTGTTGCCTTGTTAAATTCATGTTCAAAAAAGTACATGCCTTGTAACACATCGCCCTGCTTAATGTAAACGGAGCGCAATATGCGGTCCCAACTCCAATGTTGGTTTAATGGTCTTTCGGCCGTATTTAACTCTGAAACAGGAATTAACTCTTTATCTAAAAAGCCATCTTGTTGTAGGTAAACACCTCTTTCATCATCAAAAGGGAAATACATTTTTTCTATAATGTTAGACCAAGTTTGTATTTCTTCTTCAGAAACTCCAAGTTGACTCACTTTAGAAGAGTAGGCGGCTGAATCTGCAGTTTTAAGTTTTTCCAAACTTTGTCGAGTATATCTTAAAGTCCAATTGGCAATATAATTTGTGTACCAATTGTTGTTTACGTTGTTTTCATATTCATTAGGTCCTGTAACACCAAGCATAACATATGCCTGCTTGGCTTTACTCCAATTTACTCTTTGTTTCCAAAACCTTGAAATAGCCACTAAAACATCCAATCCCTTATCGAATAGGTAGTCTGACTTACCCGTGTAATTAGAGTAATTGAAAATAGCTCTGGCAATTGCTCCATTTCTATGAATTTCTTCGAAGGTTATCTCCCACTCATTATGACACTCTTCGCCATTCATAGTTACCATAGGGTAAAGGGCAGCGCCGTTTTTAAAGCCTAATTTTTGAGCGTTTTCAATGGCTTTTTCTAATTGCTTCCATCTGTAAACCAATAATTGGCGGGCAACACGCTCACCGGCGGTGCTCATGTAAAACTGAAAACAATAGGCTTCGGTATCCCAATAAGTACTACCTCCATATTTTTCTCCGGTAAACCCTTTTGGACCAATGTTTAATCTTTCATCGTCGCCGGTGTAGGTTTGGTGAAGCTGAAAAATATTAAATCGAATTCCTTGCTGAGCGGCTAAGTCTCCTTTTATTTCTATATCGCCAAACTCCCACCTTTTTGCCCAAGCAGCAATTTGCTCTTCAAGCATTTTATCAAATCCCTTTGCCTTTCCTTTTTCGAGGTTGGTGAAGGTTACTTCATCTAACTTTTCTACATCGTGATTAAAAGATGAAACATAAGTACCTAGTTTGTAGAGCACATAAGTTGTTTCTTGTTTTGCTTCAATAACAACTTTATTGCTTATATATTTTTCTGACTCAAGGGGCTGAGTGTTTAAGTCTATTTCTTTACCCTCAACTTCAACCCAAAACTGCATACCTGTAGAAACTACAAAGCCGGTTTTTTTTGTTTTTGCAGTTACAGAACCTCTTTGAGGATGAACAGTTCTTGAAACTTCATCCCAAAACTTTTCATCATAGTTAGAATCTTCGTTTTCTACATCTGCATCTACGTAAGGCTCAAATGATATTGAGCCCGAAAAATTTAGTGGAGTTACTTCATATTTGATTGCGCCAAGTTCTGTATCATGCATGCTGCAGAATCGAGTGCTTTTAAGGTTTATTTTTTTTCCGTTAGAAAGAGTAACGTCAGAAGTTCTGTGAAGAACGCCCTTTTGCATGTCTAAATCTCTTCTAAAGTTTTCAACCTTAGCGGTATAAAGGTCAACTTCTTCTCCTTCTACAACTAAGTTTATACCAATCCAATTTGGGGCATTTAACACTTTTGCAAAGTATTCAGGGTATCCGTTTTTCCACCATCCTACCCTGGTTTTATCAGGATAATAAACCCCACC
>JAAZVO010000351.1 GCA_018623405.1 Crocinitomicaceae bacterium | reverse complement strand
GATGAGTCATACATTGCCCTTACCTTACAACAAAGTATTCACCTTGACCAAAGCTTGAATATGGCCGTAAAAGTTCAAGATGAGTTTACAAAAGCCGGCAGAAGAGATAGGGGAGTGCGGCAAGCAGGCTTTATAGTTTTACACCAAACTGCAATGCCAAGTATTTTGGTAGAAGTTGGTTTTGTTACCAACCCTAAAGAAGGTCCTGCACTTAATGAAAAGCCTTTAAGAACCAAAATTGCCGGAGCTTTATTTAGTGCTTTCAAACGATATAGGAACGAAATAGAAGAGAAAAACAAAATTCTTACCTCCAAAAAAGATGCACCTCAAAAACCTGAATCTTCAAAAACCCAAGAACAACCAAAAAAAGTAGAAAACCCCACAGTTACGGTTAAAGATGTTGTTTTTTCAGTTCAAATTGTCTCTTTACCCAATCCTATTGAAATTACTCCTGAGAATTTTAAAGGAATACAAAATGTTAAGGAGTTTAAAGTAAACAATGTGTATAAGTATTTAGTGGGTGAAGAAAAAAGTTTTGAAAGTGCCGTTAAATTGCAGCGCCAAATACGAGAGTCTGCTTACAGCGACGCATTTATCGTAGCATTCAGTAATGGAGAAAAAATATCTATCTCAGAAGCATTTAAAATATTAGAGAACAACCCATAAAATTTTGAAGTTCAAAAAAGAAATAGGTGTAGGTTTAGTTGTTATGGTAGCCATGGGCTTGCTTTATTTTGGTTTCAATTACCTAAAAGGGGCAGACGTTTTTGCCAATAAAAGAGTTTTTTATGCTGTTTATCCTCGTATTGATGGGCTAACAGTAGATAATCCGGTACAGATAAATGGGTTTAGAATTGGAAGAGTAACCTCAGCTGACATCTCTATGGAAATGGGCGGGAAAATTGTAATAGGTTTTGAAATTACAGAAGATAAAATCAACGTTCCAATTAATTCCCAAGCCATGATTTCTTCTGTTGACTTATTGGGCTCTAAAGCAATTGTAATGGAGTTGGGAGATGCAACTGAAATGGCCCAACCCGGAGATACTTTGGTGGCAACAATTGAAGAAGATTTAAAGACAGTGGTTGATAGACGAATTCAGCCGTTGGAGCAAAAAACAAAACAACTTATTTCAAGTATAGATTCTGCGGTAACTATTGTTCAAGCTATTTTGAATAAAGATGCTAGAGAAAGCTTAAGCGAAAGTTTTTACAGTATCAAAAGAGCAATCCGCTCACTAGAAAACACAGCTTTTCAGTTTAATGAAATGGTAAGCTCAGAGCGTGATAAAGTTGAGAAAATATTTACTAATGTGGAATCTATTTCAGAAAATATTAGAAGGAATAACTCGAAAATAAATAATGTAATAGATAACCTTTCTGATGTTACAGACTCATTGGCTGAAGCCAATATTGCCACCACAATTAATAATGCCAATAAGGCCATTAGAGATATTACCTTCGTTATTCAGAAAGTAAACTCAGGCCAAGGTACCGTTGGCGAATTGGTAAATAACGATACCCTATATAATAATTTAGAGCAAGCAACATTAGAGCTCGATAAATTGTTAGAAGACATAAGGGTAAATCCAAAAAGGTATGTCCATTTTTCTATCTTTGGGAAGAAAGATAAGGATAAGCCCGAGAAAAAGCCAAGATAAATTATGGGAATAGGTTCGCTGATATTTCTGCTGTTGTTAATTGTAACTTCAGTAGTATTCTACAATCGCATTAAATTCATTTCTAGAAACATAAAACTAGGTAGAGATATTACTATTAATGATAGAACTAAGGAAAGATGGATAACCATGGCAAAAGTTGCTCTTGGGCAATCTAAAATGGTGGTTAGGCCGGTGGCAGGTTTCATGCATATTTTAATTTACTTGGGATTTATCATCATCAACATCGAAATCCTTGAGATTATTATTGATGGTCTATTTGGTACTCACCGCGTATCATCTGAGTTTTTAGGTGGAGGTTACAAGCTTTTCATCAACATATTTGAAATCCTTGCAATCGGCGTTCTCTTAGCTTGTGTTGTTTTCTTAGTAAGAAGAAATGTAATTAAGCTCAAAAGGTTTTGGAGCCAAGAAATGACCTCTTGGCCAAGATCTGATGCAAACATTATTTTAATTGTTGAAATTCTTTTAATGGGCGCTTTTTTAATAATGAATGCTGCCGATAGCATTTTGCTTAATACACCAATAGATCCTAATTTGGCAACACTTGGTTTAGAACATTACAGCGGTGTAGAAATGAATGGCTCAGGGTTTTTAGTAAGTCAATTTATTGCTTCTTTTTTGCCTCAAGATTTGGCTATCCTAGCCATGATAGAGAGAGTTTGTTGGTGGTTTCATATTGTTGGGGTTTTTGCGTTTTTAATTTACGTTACCTATTCAAAGCATTTTCATATATTCCTAGCATTCCCCAATATCTACTATAGTAACCTAAACAACAAGGGTAAATTCAAAAACCTCGAAGCAGTAAAAAAAGAGGTTGAATTAATGATGGACCCTTCTGCAGATCCTTATGCAAACCCTCCCGAAGGTGAGCAAACCGAAGTTCCAAAATTTGGAGCAAAAGATATTCAAGACCTTACTTGGAAACAATTGATGGATGCTTATTCATGTACAGAGTGTGG
>JAAZVO010000350.1 GCA_018623405.1 Crocinitomicaceae bacterium | reverse complement strand
GAAAATGCTGATCAATTAGAAACTGCTCTAAAAAACACCGATGTAGCCATTGAATTTACCCAACCGGATGTAGTTGAAAATAATATGCAAACTGCATTTAAAGTTCAAACCCCAATAGTTGTGGGAACAACCGGTTGGAATGATAAGGAAGAAAGGTTAATTGATGAGTGTAAAGTGAGTAATTCTGGACTTTTTTATGCTTCAAATTTTAGCATTGGTGTAAATATTTTTTTTGAAATAAACAGATACTTAGCCAAGATTATGAATGGCTTTGAAGATTATGAGCCAAGCCTGGCAGAAACCCATCATATCCATAAAAAAGATGCCCCTAGTGGCACTGCAATTTCCTTGGCCAATATTGTAGTTAACGAACTCGACAGAAAAAATAATTGGAAATTAAACCAAACCGGAAAAGATATTTTAAGCATTACCGCAAAACGAGAAAATGAGGTTCCCGGAACCCACCAATTAACCTATGAAAATGATATTGACAAGATAGAATTTTCACACATAGCAAAAGGCAGAAAAGGTTTTGCTTTTGGTGCTGTTTTGGCTGCTGAATTTATGGTAGGAAAAAAAGGTGTTTTTACCATGAAAGACCTTTTAAAGTTTGATGATTTACGTTAATTCTTGTTAACCTTGCAGCGCATTTATTTAATCGTTTATTCCTTTGAATCTCAATTAGTTTAATATGAAAGGATTTTTAGTCGCATTTGCGATAACCTCCATAATTGTTAGTTTATTTTTTCTTTTCAAAAAGGCAGGAAAAAAAGGCTGGGAGGCTTTTGTACCAGGTTACAATTTGTGGGTTTGGCTAAAAATTGTAGATAAACCATGGTGGTGGATTTTTTTGCTCATTTTTCCGGGAGTTAACATTCTTATGGTGATGGTAATGTGTGTTAACATTTCAACTGTTTTTGGGCTACGAAAATGGCAGCACGTAACCTTAGCCGCTTTTGCTCCTTACTTTTTCTTACCCTTTATAGCACAGCAAAAAGATATAACCTATGTGGGGCCAATGGTTAAGGATAAAAAGAAACGGAGCTCCCTTTTAGAATGGCGAGATGCCATCATTTTCGCAATTGTTGCTGCAAGTATCATTAGAACTTACTTTTTAGAAGCATACACCATTCCAACCTCTTCTATGGAAAGGTCTATGCTAATAGGAGATTACCTTTTTGTATCAAAAATGAGTTATGGGCCAAAAGTGCCCCAAACCCCGCTTTCATTTCCATTTGCGCACCATACATTGCCATTAACTGATAATGTACAATCCTATCTTGAGTGGTGGAGGCTCCCCTATTTTAGGCTTCCAGGCTTCGGAAAAGTAGATAGAAATGATGTGGTAGTTTTTAATTTTCCTGCAGGCGATACGGTGGTGTTAGCCCAACAAAATGAATCTTATGAACAAATTATTAGAGATTATGCCTTTCAACTAAAAGAAAAAGATTTAGTAAGGAAAATTGAACCAAAAGAAGATAGTTATTACTTAAACCTGGCAAGAAATGAAATTTGGAGAACCCAAGATATTTCAATTAGACCGGTAGATAAAAGAGAAAACTACATAAAAAGATGTGTAGGTGTGCCGGGAGATAAACTAGAAGTAAACAGGGGTATTCTTTATATTAATGACAAACCAGCTGAAATTCCAAAAGAGTTTCAATACAACTACATTGTAAAAGCAAAAGATGCGATTAACAGAAATAGATTAAAGGAAGATTACGATATAAATTTTCAAGATCAACGTAGAATTAAAGGTTCAACAGGATATATTATGCCCTTAACCTTAGAAAACTACAACAAATTAAAAACACAACCTGTGGTAGAAGGTGTAGTGCCTGCAATTCATTTCGATCAGTTAAAAAACTTGAGTTTTTGGGCCACCCCATATTTTATTGAAATGGACCCGATGTTTTATTCAAAGTATAGAGGTGTAACCAATAGAAATTATCCTAACGTAGACGAATACAATTGGAATGTAGATTTCTTCGGTCCGATTACAATTCCAAAAGCAGGCGAAACAATAGAACTCAATTTGTATAACCTACCTCTTTACAAAAGAATTATAGGCGTTTATGAGGGAAATAATCTTTCTGTTAGCGATGGGAAAATATTAATAAACGGAGAAGAAGCCAAAAGTTACACCTTCAAGATGAATTATTATTGGATGATGGGAGACAACAGGCACAACTCGCAAGATTCTAGATTTTGGGGTTTTGTTCCTGAAGACCATATTGTAGGTGAGGCCGCATTTATTTGGCTATCATTAGACCCAGAGTTAGGTTTGTTTGACGGTAAGATTCGTTGGAACAGATTGTTCAGTGGAATCGAGTAATATTTTTCCTCTTTTTTGTTTTGGACATGTTGCTTGGTTTAATGCTATTTGCCAACAGCCAGAAATTGTGTTTGATGTTCATGAATCTTTTCCTAAAAGAACCTTTAGAAACAGATATACTATTTTAAACAGTCAAGGACGTTTAGACTTGACTATTCCATTAAGCAATAGAACCTCTGCCAATAAAACAAACGAAATTAAAATCGATTATTCTGAAGACTGGATAACCCAACACTTGAGATCAATTAAGACCGGCTACAGTTTAGCTCCTTTTTACATCCATTTTATTGATGAATTGAAATTAATTTTCGAAT
>JAAZVO010000349.1 GCA_018623405.1 Crocinitomicaceae bacterium | reverse complement strand
TATGAAAAGCAGGTTTTTATTTTCACCTATCAAATAACTATATCAAACCATACTTCATTTCCTGTTCAACTTTTAAAAAGGCATTGGAAAATTACAGATTCTAATGGTGAAATTGCAGAAGTAATTGGCGATGGCGTAATTGGTGAACAACCAACAATTTTGCCGGGCAGCTCGCATACCTATAATTCTTTTTGCCACCTAAAAACAGATTTAGGTACAATGGAGGGTAAATACCTAATGGAAAGAAAAAACAGCCATGGTTTGTTTGAAGTTACAATTCCAAAATTTCACCTCGAAGTTCCGTTTAAAGCGAATTAGGCTTTTCCTTAAAAACCTTATTTTTCTAAGCCTTCAATAACTAAATTCGCGAAAAATTTCACGTTATGGCAAATGCACAATTTACCGTTCCAATTGCTTTTAATGAGCCAGTAAAATCATACGCTCCGGGAAGCCCTGAAAGAGAGGAACTATTAAAAACTTACAAAGAATTAATTGCTCAAGATATTGATGTACCCATGTACATTGGTGGCAAAGAGGTTAGAACCGAAAACAAGGTTGAAATTAGACCTCCACACCAATTAAAAACTAAATTAGGTACATACAACATGGGCGAAAAAAGCCATGTAGAAGACGCCATTAACGCTGCTTTAGCTGCTAAACCAGAATGGGAGAACATGCCATGGGAAGAAAGAGCAGCTATTTTCTTGAAAGCTGCAGACCTTATTGCAGGGCCATACCGCGCAAAAATTAATGCAGCCTCAATGTTGGCGCAATCTAAAAATGCATTTCAAGCAGAAATTGATGCTGCTTGCGAATTTGCAGACTTCATGAGATTTAATGTTCAATACATGGAGCAGATTTACAGCGAACAACCTGAAAGTTCGCCTCTTACTTGGAATAGAATGGAATACAGGCCTTTAGAAGGGTTTGTTTTTGCATTAACGCCTTTCAACTTTACTTCAATTGCCGGGAACCTTCCTGCCTCGCCTGCTATGATGGGAAATGTTGCAGTTTGGAAACCTGCAGGAACACAAGTTTATTCTGCCAATGTTATTATGGAAATCTTTAAGGAGGCAGGATTGCCCGATGGGGTAATTAACATGGTTACTGTAAGAGGCTCTGTAGCAGGAGATGTGATTTTTAATCATCCTGATTTTGCAGGAATTCATTTTACAGGTTCCACAGGTGTGTTTAGAACCATTTGGCAAACCATAGGTGGAAATATTGCTAAGTACAAAAGCTACCCAAGAATTGTTGGAGAAACCGGAGGAAAAGATTTCATAATCGCTCATCCATCTGCCAACCGAAAAGCTGTTGCTACAGCAATTTCAAGAGGTGGGTTTGAATTTCAAGGTCAAAAATGCTCAGCAGCATCTAGAGTTTATTTGCCAAAAAGCATGTACGAAGAGGTAAAAAGCTATGTTGTTGATGACCTAAAAAGCTTCAAAATGGGCTCACCTGAAGACTTCTCTAATTTTATTAATGCAGTTATTGATGAGTCTGCATTTGATAAGATTGCCGGATACATTGAGCATATAAAAGCTGCAAATGATGCAGAGATTATTGCGGGTGGTAATTATGATAAATCTGAAGGATATTTTATAGAACCTACAGTTGCAGTTACTACAAACCCAAGATTTAAAACAATGTGCGAAGAAATCTTCGGACCTGTTTTAACCATTTATGTTTATGAAGATAAAAAATGGGAAGAAACTTTAGAATTACTAGATAATACCTCTGAGTACGCATTAACGGGAGCTATTTTTTCTCAAGATAGATATGCCGTTAGGTTAGCTGCCGAAAAACTTAGACATGCTGCAGGAAACTTCTATATTAATGATAAACCTACAGGTGCCGTTGTTGGTCAGCAGCCATTTGGTGGTGCTAGAGGTTCAGGAACAAATGATAAAGCAGGCTCATATCTTAATTTAATTAGATGGACCTCGCCAAGAACAATTAAAGAAAACTTTGTTCCTCCTACAGATTATAAATATCCATTTTTAGGATAATAATTTTTAAAACATAGTTAAAGGTGTTGTTGCATTGCTTCAACACCTTTTTTGTTTATAAAACCCGAAGGTTTGAACTACTTGAATTAGAGATGGACTTAATTTTGAAACCGTGAAAAAGTTAGTTCGTTTTTGGAATAATTTACCCAAGTGGGTTAAAAACCGGTATGCCATTACCGGTTTGGTGTTTTTGGTTTGGATGCTATTTTTTGATAGCCACGACTATTTTACCCAAAAGGAATTGAGAGATGAGTTAGAAGAGCTCGAAAAAACAAGAGATTACTACATCGAAGAAATCGAAATTACCAACCAAGACCTAAATAACTTGCTAACCAATAATAAAAATCTTGAGCGTTTTGCAAGAGAAAAATACCTCATGAAAAAAGACAATGAGGAGATTTTTGTGTTGGTTTATGAGGAAGATTAAAAAGCAAACATCATTCCTGAGATTTGAAAGGATTTAGTACGAATTCAAATTCATACCAAAAACTCCATTAAATCTGAAAATACTTGCTCTTCGTTTTTAAAAAATTCTGAACTTCTCCAAGCAATAAAAAAGAGTTATAAATGAATTTGATAAACAGCGCCCTTATTTAAACCTTCAATCACCATACTTTTATTTTCTACATTTCTAAAAACATGGGTAATTTTTAGGTCTTT
>JAAZVO010000087.1 GCA_018623405.1 Crocinitomicaceae bacterium | reverse complement strand
GACCCTTGGTTGGAAAGTGAAAAACTTACCAAAACAAGAAAAATAAAAAAAGCTGCCAAACAAGCAGATAACTTTGGGTACAACTATTTGGCATTAGAACTTTACGAAAAGCTATATAACGCTAATCCTGAAAAAGAAAAATACCTTCAAAAAGCTGCTCAACTCGCACTTAAGGTAAAAAACTACGATAAGGCCCTAAAGTACCACGAAATTTTAGTGAGTTTAGACTCAAGCAATTTTAATTTACTGCAATTGGTTTCGCTCCAAATACAAACAGGAGATACCATCAACCCAATGATTTACCTCAATGAATTAACTGAGACAAAAACCAATGGTAATTTTGATAGGAACCACAAGAAATGGAGCGAGAATTTACAACAAGGGCAAGTATGGAGAACCAAACGCGATTCATTAATTCAGTTTCCTTATGAATTTAAAGAATTAAAAAACATAAACTCTTATTTTTCAGAACAATCACCTAAGTTATTTAACAAAAAACTTTACTATTTAACATTTAAAGAAAACACTCCGGTTTTACTAAAACCAACCCAAAGTTTACTTGATTTCCAAACGATTCAAATCGCTGAAAAAAAATTGCTTGGTTGGGAGGTTTCAGACTCACTTAGTATTGATATTCCCGACCCACAAAAACAGTTTTTGGGAGGTATTTGTCCGGTTACAGATTCTTTATTCCTGCTATCGGTTTGCGCACCTAATTACCGAGGTAAAACAGTTTGCCAATTGTATTGGGGCAACTACCAAGAAGCAAAAAGTTTGGCGCTCAACAAACTACCTGAGCCAATTAATGTGCTTGAAAATAACTCTACTCAGCCTTATGCCTATTTGTTTGAAGATAATATCAGAGTGTATTTTACCAGCAACCGACCGGAAGGTAAAGGTGGATTAGATATTTGGTTTTTTGAATTTAAACCGGACAGAGAAAGCTACTCAGGAGTGCGAAATGCAGGCTCTAAAATAAACTCTGCTTTTGATGAGGCCTACCCTTTTTACAGCAGCAACAAGTTGTACTTTTCTTCTAATTATCATGCTGGTTACGGAGGGTTTGATGTATTTAAGGCTTATGGAGAAAAAACCAAGTTTGAGGAACCAAAAAATATTCATGAGGTAAATTCTAGTTACGATGATATCGGGTACAGTTTATTGGAAGATAGCACCGCGGGTATTATGCTTTCAAACAGGCCTAACAATAACCAAAAGTTTGGTGAAGGATGCTGTGATGATATTTACTTTTTCAACATAGAAAACCCGAATGAAATAAACTACCCAATTCAAGTAATTGAAATGGTTGATGGAAAAAAGAAAGTTTTAACTGATGTAGTCTCAATTGTAGGCATAAAAGAAAACACACAATACGCAACTATTCTAACCGATACACTTGCCAATGGCTTTTTCTATGAAAAATTAGATACCACCAACACTTGGCTTTTTAGGTTTGGTAAAAAGGGTTATTTCTATAAAGGTGTTGAGTGGAATAACGCAGTTTTTGATACTGTGAATAAAGAAAACCCACTAATAGTTGAAGTAGAGAAAATACCTCAAGGCGAAATTTTACTAAAAGATATTTACTATGAATTTGATAGTCCTGATTTAACCGAGAAAGCAAAAACTACTATTTCAAATACCATATACAAGCTCTTAATATGGAATCCGCAATTAGCGGTTCAAATAAACTCGCATACCGATAGCAAAGGCAAATTATCTTACAACTACAAACTATCAAAAGCAAGGGCTAAAAGCGTGGTAGATTACCTTGTAGAACTTGGTATAGATAAAAGCCGACTAAAGGCAAAAGGATATGGTGAAACCAAACCCGTTGCTAATAATTTTAATGCTGATGGTACTGATAACCCTGAAGGCAGGGCCTTGAATAGAAGAACTACTTTTACGGTTTTAGAGTAATTTATCAAATGTTGAACCTAAACCAAGAATTTCAAATTGACCTAAGGGATTTAAGAATCAAAGTTGGAGATATTAGTGATAGTATAGATATTTCAAATAAGGTTGAAGAAAAAGACAGATTTACCATAGTAGAAAAAAAGATGGTTTTTGGATAGGCAGAATAGTATTTCTGTTATTCGGAATTCCTTCACTATACTATTCAATAAAATATATAGTTGAAAAAGGATTTTACTTTAATGATGATTTTACAATTCCCGATTTTATTTTGGTTTTCGGAACAGGAGTTATTTTAATAACCATGTTCTTTTGGAGTTTTACTTGGGTAAAGTCGACTAGTTTTATTGAAGTTGATTTTCCTAAACGTACTTTCAAAATCATAAAAGAATCAAAGAAAGGAAGAGAAGTAACTGAGAAAAGCTTCAATAATGTTTTTGGCTTAGTCGCCTTAACTTATGACATTGATGCTGATGATGCTAACCACTTTTTAATGGCGCTAACATTTGATGGTTCATGGAAATGAATCATATTTTTTAATGAAGAAAAACAAATGAGAGAATGGGGAAAAGTAATGGCTAAAAAGTGGCAAGTTCCTTATAGAGAGGGCTATAGCAACCCCGAATTAAGATTTTAATTTTCGAAAAGCAAAAAGCTAAAATGTATGGTAGAAGACCAAACTTTTAAAAACCTAAAATCACTTAAAAAAGACCAATACGAATGCTGCGATTTTTACAATTGCGACTTCTCCAACCTAAACTTCTTTAATTTCAGTTTCGAAGAGTGTAACTTCTACAGTTGCAATTTTAGCAATGCCAATCTCAACATGATTGCTATTAAAAGCTGCCTTTTTAAAGACAGTAAAATGATGGGGCTAAAATTTCAAGACATCAATACCTTTATATTTCAAGCCAAATTTGAAAAATGTCAATTAGATTACTCCTCGTTTACAGGCCTTAAGTGTGAAGGTTTTCAGTTTAACGATTATAAAATGCATGGAGTTGATTTTTCGGGCACCAACCTGGAAGAGGCAATAATTGCAAATTGTGATCTTCAAGAAGCCTTATTTGAAAATACAAACCTCAAAAAAACTGACCTAACCTATTCCTATAACTTTTCAATAAACCCTCAAATCAATACTATTAAAGAACTTAAGGTTTCTAGAGAATTTATAGAGGGCATTACAGATTATTTCGGAATAAAGGTTTCGTAAAAAGTTTACTTTGTATTTAAATCTAACCTAGCCATGAAATTATCGCAATTATTAACCTTACTAATACTTTATTTAACTTACAGCTGTGCCCAACCAAATAACTCAGCAATAAAAGAAGTTGAAGCAGAAAAAACTACAGAAGAAACCTCAACACATTACGACTCTACCTTGGCAAAGCAATATGGTGCCGATGCCTACGGCATGAAAAAGTACGTAATGGCATTCTTAAAAAGAGGCCCAAATAGAGATAGAACTCCTGAGGAAGCTGCTGAGCTGCAAAGGGCCCATCTAGAAAATATCGGCAGAATGGCTGAAGAGGGAAAGTTAGTATTGGTAGGTCCTTTTTTTGGTGACGGAGAAATAAGAGGTATTTACATTTTTAACGTAGGCACTATTGCAGAAGCCGAGGCCTTAACCAATTCAGACCCCGCCATTAAAGCAGGCAGTCTAATAATGGAATTAAAAGAGTGGTATGGCAGCGCAGCCTTAATGGCAGTAAACGATATTCATAAAACCATAGGAAAAGAAGCTATTTAATGAATTTAAACCAAGTAACACTCCCCTGCTCCAACCTAAAGCGCTCAATTGCATTTTATAAGTTATTAGGTTTAAACCTCATTGTTCATTCAAACGATAGGTATGCACGCTTCGAAATGCCTGATGGTGATGCTACGCTTTCTATACATTATCATGAAAAAATACAAAACGACCTTGGAGCCATGATCTATTTTGAAATTGAAAATTTAGATGGATATTGCTCTTTTTTAGAAGACAATGGGGTAGTTTTTGATGAGCCTCCTACCGATAAGCCTTGGCTATGGAGAGAAGCAAGACTAAAAGACCCAGATGGCAATCAGTTGGTGTTGTTTTATGCAGGAGAAAACCGAAAAAACCCACCGTGGCGCATAGAATAAGGTTGACAATTATCATTTGAGGTCTAAAATTCAATTTATTAATTAGTGGCAAATATTTAACCACATGCCACGTCCTCAAAACAAACAAGAATTATTACAATTAAACGAAGCTAATTATCAAAAGCTTTTGGGCTTTATTGATGGATTATCTGCTGAAAAACGTGATAAGGAGTTTCATTTAGAATACATGAACCGCAACATTAGAGATGTTTTGGCGCATTTGCACCATTGGCATTTAATGATGTTGAGGTGGCACGAAGAAGGAATGGCAGGCAAAAAACTCGCAATGCCCGCAGAAGGTTACACATGGAAAATCGTTCCCGATCTGAATCGTGCAATATGGATAAGTTACAACCAAACCCCTTACAATGAAGTAATAGCCGCTTTTAAGGCTTCATACAACGATGTAAGGAGGTTAATTGAGCAATATTCTGATGAAGCATTGTTCGCCAAAAAAAAGTACGCATGGATAGGAAGCACCTCATTGGGGGCATATTTTGTTTCTGCCACCTCAAGCCATTACGATTGGGCCTTAAAGCTTATCAAGAAAGCCTTAAAATAATTATTTCATTAAGCCTACCGCCCTCAAGCATTTTTGCATTCGCTGCCAAGTGCGTTCAATATCTTCATCTAACCCAATACTCATTCTAACCAAGCCTGAGCTTAGGCCCATTTCAGCTTGTTCATCTTCAGGAATTTCACTTGAGGTAGAAGAGCCGGGCGAAGAAAATAACGTTTTGTAAAAACCAAGACTAACCGCAAGATATCCGATGTTTTCTTCTTGCATTAACTCCATCAAGGTATTTGCCCTTTCGTGGTTTTCTGCATCTATGGTTAACAAACCTGAGTAGCCATATTCTTTTTGATGAAGTTCACTTATCAAGCCATAAGAACGGTGAGATTCAAGTCCAGGATACACCACCCTAACGCCCGATTCTTCAAGCTTTTTAGCAATAAACATCGCATTTTCGCTGTGCTTTTTCATACGTAAATGAAGCGTGTGGATGTTTTTTAAAATGCTAGCCGCTCTTAAACCATCCATTACAGGACCAAGTAACATTGCCGCACCTGAGTTTACATCAATCATTTGAGAAATAAACTCTTTAGATGCACAAACAACTCCACCCAAAGTATCGCTTGAGCCATTAATAAACTTGGTGAGTGAATGGATTACAATATCTGCCCCCAACTCCTTGGGCTTTAGCACAAAAGGCGAAAAAGTATTATCAACAACCAATTTTAAATTTTTGGCTCTTGAAATTTTCGATAATTCAGGAATATTGGCTATTTCTAACAAAGGGTTAGATATACCCTCGCAATAAATCATTTTTGTGTTTTGATTTATAGCGGTTTCCACTTTTTCTAAATTAGTAATGTCAACAAAATTTACTTTGATATTAAATTTTGGTAAAAAGTTTTTGAAAAAGGCATAAGTTCCCCCATAGATGGTTCTTGCAGCAACAATTTCATCACCCGAGTTACACAATTGCAATATCACAGATGATATTGACCCCATGCCCGAACCTGCTACATGTGCAGCCTCAGTGCCTTCTAAACTTGCCAATGCTTGCCCTAAATAAGCATTCATTGGATTTGTATGCCGCGAATACAAATAGCAACCTTCACGCTCAATTTCAAAAAGCTCTTCCATTGAACGGGCACTCATAAATGTAAATGTCGAAGAATCTGTTATTGAAGGGTTTATTCCTCCATACTCTCCAAAAAATTGTAAGTCTTGAATTTGGTTTGCGCTCTCTTTACTCATAAAATTTTATTTGGGTCAAATATTCACAATCAATTCATTAAAAAACAAAACATTTCTCACTTTTTTGATATTTTATTAATCCATAAATTGCAGCGTCCAATAAAACCATTATGAGGTATCTCTTTTTTTTTTCACTTGTTTCATTACTAGCAAATGCTCAATATGGCTTTGTAGATCATTGGAAAACAATTGTTTACCCGTATGATACTTGGCGTTACTTTGAGGGAGACCAACAACCCCCAACGGGTTGGAATACCACTAATTTTAACGATGCTACATGGAAGTCTGGTCCCGGTGGTTTTGGTTTCGAAGATGGAGATGATTCTACCTTAATTCCTTATGATACATCTGTTTACCTACGTATTGAGTTTAATATTTTTGATACTACTTAGGTTAATGCCATGATTCTTTCAGGAGATTTTGATGACGGCTTCGTGGCCTATTTAAACGGAATTGAGTGTGCTAGAGAAAATATAGGTACCTCTTGAGCCACCTTTTAATCAAGAAGCAACATATTCAATGGAGGCTAGACTTTACAAGGGAGAAAAGCCTTTACAATATACAATAAGAAGACAGCAATTAAATTATTTGATAAGGCCGGGAAAAAATGTTTTAGCCATTCAGGTACACAATAAATTTGGCGGGGGTTTAGACATGAGTTCTAATTTTTTCCTGCACGTTGGTTTAAGAAATACAAACACCTATTATCGAAATAATCCAACTTGGTTTGACGAGCCCAAATATTTTGAAGCTGAAACTCATTTACCTGTTTTTAATATTACTGCAAGTGGTGTAAACGACAATGCCAAAGTACCCGGAACGCTTCAAATACATTACGACAGAAATGGTGGAATGAATGCTTTTAAAGGTATTGGAGATGAATACAGTGGAAATATTACCATAAAATATAGAGGAAACAGCACGTTAGCTTTTCCAAAAAAGTCTTTTAGGTTTGAAACCGTAGATGTGAACGGAAATAACCTTGACCAAGATATTTTAGGGTTCGACTTAGAAAATGATTGGATATTGTATGCTCCTTTTTCAGATAAGTCTTTATTAAGAAACTATCTTACTTACAATTTAGGAAGCAAGTTTTTAGATTACTCCCCTCCTACCAAGTTAGCCGAAGTAATGTTCAACGATTATTATTTGGGCACTTATGTTTTTACTGAAAAAATTAAAAGGGATAGAAACCGTGTAGATATAGCTAGGTTACATACAAGTGATACTTCAGGAGTTGAGCTTACAGGCGGGTACATTTTATAAAAAAGATTGGGATAGCGACACCACATACAATGCCTTTACCGCTTATCATGATACTATTTTTCCGGGCTACAGAAATCAAACCTATCAATATTATTACCCGGATGCGGACATAATTCATCCAAAACAAAAACAATATATAAGAGATTTTATTACGGGTTTTGAAGATGTTTTACTGTCAGAAAAATTTGCAAATCCTGTAAAGGGCTATCATCAGTATATTGATAAACAAAGCTTTGCAGATTTTTTTATTATTCAAGAGTTATCTAAAAATGTAGATGCATTTAGGTTTTCAGTTTACTTACATAAACAACATGCAAATGATGGTGGTAAGGTCCACATGGGGCCTATTTGGGATTTTAACTTAGGCTATGGCAATGTTAATTATGGTACAGATGGAGCTGAGTACACTTACGGTTGGATTTATGATGGAGGAGGCAATCGTTTGTTTTGGTATCAGAAACTATTGGAAGACCCCGCCTTTGCCAGTTATTTAAATTGTAGATGGTTTGAGTTAAGAAATGGTCCACTGCATACCGATTCTGTTATAGCAGTTATTGATTCAGGCATGGTTGAACTTGGCGATGCTGTTTACAGAAACCACGATTTTTGGAATACCTTAGGCAGATACGTTTGGCCTAATGCTTTTGTTGGAGAGACTTACCAAGAAGAAATAGATTATTTAAAAGCATGGGTTACTGCAAGGTTACAATGGTTAGACATTAACATGCCATCAGATTGTGATGAGGTTGTTAGTATTGGTGAGGAAATTGAAAAATCTGAGCGTTTCTACTTTGAAGTTTACCCAAACCCCACTTCGAATTTGTTATTTATTGAAAATCAATGTTTTGATGGGCAATCACCTTCAAAAATTAACCTTTTTGATGCCACCGGAAAATTGCTTATCAGCACTCAGCCAAGTTTAAATAATGGGTTGATTTCCATTGACATTTCAGACCTTCCTAAAGGTTTATACCTATTGCACATTGAAAATAAAGATGGTGAGTTATTTCAATCTAAGATTGTAAAAAATTGACCATTGTCATATATTGATAATGATATAGGCATAGTTTTGCTCACAAATTAATCCAAATGAAAAAATTACTTTTTACCCTAGCAGGAGCTTCATTATTATTAACCTCTTGTGTTAAAGAGCCCGAAGCTTGTATTAACTTATCTCCTACTGGAGAAATTGAAGTATTTGATGTTTTAACCATGACTTCTTGCTCTGAAAATGCAGAAACTTTAGAATGGACAGTGGAAGGCTCTGCCTCTTTCTTTTTTGCTGTTGATGAAGAATATATTGGCGAATCTGCTACACATAGCTGGGATATGCCTGGAACATACACCATTGAGCTTAATGCCATCTCAAAAAATGAAAAGAAAGAAGACAAAACAAGCACTACAGTTACTGTAAATGATATTTGTTACGAATGTGTAGATACAGGCGGTTGGACAGTTACAGAATGTGGTTCATACTACTTTACTGCAGATGAATTTGAAAGCGAAGTAGATTATTGGAGAAACTTAGGTTATACCTGCACTAAGAAATAAAACATTCTCAAAAAAAGTAAAAGGGGCTATTTAGCCCCTTTTTTTATGGCATTAATCCAATCTTGTTTATTGAGTGTTGCAAATTCCTTTTGATTTAAAAGCTTTTTGTAGTCATTAAACCCTAACGTAATAGATTTATCCAAGCTTTGGACTACTTGGAAGTTATCATTAGCATTAAATAAAGCCTTGTAGTAATAAACATCAGGGTTTTCAGGGTCAATATTTGCTAACATCTCTAACCAAAACTTGGCAGAGTCTAGCTTTTCCAATTTATAGTAACCATCCATCTGAAGAAAACTCACTAACGAAAGGTATGGATAAACTCTTTCCATACCTCTTTTAATCACTTGGTTTGGGGCGTTATTAATTTCTTCTTCTAGTTTTTCCAAATATCCATTCCAATGAAAAAATGGGTCGTCTTGGTTTAACGCTACCGCAAATTTGCTGTCCCAACTTCTTTCTGCATAGGTAGCAACAGTTTTATTTTTTGAGAAACTAGGCCAACCTTTATAGTTTTCACGAAAGTTTGTTTTCTCGTTCTCAAAAAACGAGATATCTAAAACATCATGAAATAAGGCAGAGCCTTTAACAATTTGATTATATAATATTTCAATTGGTGCATTTTGGTCGCGCTGCATTAAAGCATCTTTATATTCATCAAGCCATTTATTTACGGGATAATTTGCTGCCTCAGAAATACCATTTCTAATTTCATTCAATTTAAACCATTTAAAAACCAAATCCATCTCTTCATTATCTGCCCAATCATGCTTTCCCTCAATAATTGAAACAAAATTGTTTAAGCTCAAAAATCCTTCAGTTAGCTGAGTCATCTCGATGTAATTAAAATCTTTGATGCCTGTTACCCCATAATAAAACTTTTGCTCAACCATTGTTTTATTGTTATTCGGAACACCTGCACAAAAACCGGCCACAGAGGGCAACGTGTAATCATATGCCATCCACACTGCTACCCTAGCCCCACCTGAAAAACCTGCTAAATGAAATTTTGAAAGCAGGTTTTCGTCCTTCTTAAGCACCCAATTCCTAATTTTCTCGAAATGTTGTTGCGTTAAATCGTATTGAAATCCGTTTTTAGAAATGTTACTTCCAAT
>JAAZVO010000086.1 GCA_018623405.1 Crocinitomicaceae bacterium | reverse complement strand
CCTAAACCAACAACACCCATTCCCATTACAGAACCTCCTGTAAAAGCAACGTTAAGTGCTTCACCTAAAGATGTTCTAGCAGCTTGAGTTGTTCTAACGTTGGCTTTAGTAGCTACTCTCATACCCATAAAACCTGCTAATGCAGAACAAAGTGCTCCAACAATAAATGATAAAGCTACAAGTGGACTAGAGTCTGCTTCATTAGCACCTTTAAATGCTAAAAGTACAGCAACAACAACAACAAAAATTGAAAGAATTTTGTATTCTGCCTTTAAAAAGGCCATTGCTCCTGTAGCAATGTTTTTGGCTATTTTAGCCATTTTGGCATCTCCTTCATCTTGTTTAGATACCCAAGCACTTTTCCATGCTACAAAAATTAATGCCAATACTCCAAATATTGGTAAGATCATCGCAATGTTTTCCATATTCAAATAGTTTAAAAAATCGGGCGGCAAAGATAATCTTAATATCCAAAGAGAAAAGACCTATCTAAAAACTACCTAATTACTTAATAAACAGGTAATAACAATCCTTTAAAAATGCAGCATGAGATTACAGGAAAATATGAAATAACCGTACGTTGGATTTTTTTAAGTCGCCATCAAAACCCGATTCCAAACTTTAATTGAATTCTATTGGCTTGAACGGTATTTGTAGTTGTTCCACCCCAAAACCAATCTGTATAAGAGTAATTATACTGATGGAATCTGTACCCTACATTTACCATGAAGTTGAAATTATTCATAAAGGTTTTTTTAAGGCCCACTCCCGCTCCTGCAGATATTGGCAATGTAGAATCATAATACTGATCAACATTAAAACCTGTTCCACCATAAACCTCCAAAAAAGGAGCAACAGGCTTATCACTTAAAGTGTATTGGTAATTTAACATTAAAGGCACACTTAAACCATCAAAAAACTCAAACCCAGATGATAAGGCATAGTAATGTTTATTTTGTTGATAACCAACGTTTAGGTCGAAGTCTGCCAAAACAGGTGATAAATAGGAAAAAAAGCCACCGCCCTCCCCTATAAGTCCGCCAAAATTTAATTGGAACCTTACCCCATTGGGGTTATTAATTTTTGAATTTCCTACATCAAAACTCATTTTCTGTATTTGAGCATAGGGGTAAGCTAAAATACTTCCACCTTTAATCATGATTTTTACGGTTGAATCTTCATCAGTTGAAACAATTGCCCCCTTTAAAATTGAGCCGTTCTTTAGATAAACAATGTCATGCCCTTTAATTTGTGCATTAAGAGATGATGTTTTAACAAAAAAACTGATTATCAATACAATAATTAGGGTAATTTTATAGTTTGCTATCATTTTTTAAAAGTATAGTCATGAAACCACATTTTGCGCTTTTTATTGTAATAAGCTTATTGCTATCCTCTTGTTTAAAAGACAATTTTAAGTCTGAATCTGTTTACGAAGCTAATGTTCCTCTAAAAATTGATAAAAGCAAAATAATTGAACAAACCATAGTTACTGAACCTACAGAGCTTGTTTCTCCCGGAAAAATTTTCGTTTACAATCAATACCTCTTTATTAGTGAAAGAAGCAATGGAGTGCATATTTATGAAAATTCATCACCGGAAAACCCTGTGAATTTAAAATTCCTGCAAATACCCGGAAATGTAGATATTGCCGTTGAGGGAGATTATTTGTACGCAGATAGCTTCAAAGACTTATTGGTTTATAACATTGCCGATCCAACTAATCCTGTTTTAGTCGAGCGTATTGAAAATGTTTTTGATCAGAGTTATTTAATGCCCGACTATAATCCAAATTATCCAATTGCTCAATATGAGTTAGGAGAAGATGAAATAATTGTTGGGTGGCAAATACAAGAAGTGAAAGAAGTTTGTGATGGTAGTGACTGTATGGGTAGAATGTTTTGGGGTGAGCCCATGAGGTTTGGCTTTAATTCTGATATCGCTTTTACATCTTCATTTGGAAGCACTACAGCCGGTTCAGGGTCAGGGAAAGCAGCTAACGATTTTGGAGGAAAAGCCGGATCAATGACAAGGTTTATGATATATCAAAATCATTTTTATGCTATTAACTCATGGAGTTCAATGAGGATTTATGATATTTCAAACGGGAAAACAAATTTGATAAATGAAAATGTTGAGCTGGGAAGACAAATAGAAACCTTATTTACTTTAGGAAGTAATCTTTTTGTAGGTGCACAATCTGGGATGTATATTTATGATATTTCTAATTCCACACAACCTAATTATATTTCAGAATTTAACCATGCTACTGCCTGTGACCCTGTAGTTGCCTATGGCAATTTTGCGTATGTAACTCTTCGAGGAGGAAACAATTGCGGAGGTTGGAATAATCAGCTAGATATTATTGACATCACCAATATTAATCAACCTGAACTTAAAGAAACCATTGCTCTTAATGAACCTTATGGATTGGGTATTGATGGTTTTAGAAACATATTATTTGTTTGCGATGGAGTTGATGGTGTTAAAGTATTTGACAACACCAACTCACCGGTGCTTAGTTTCGTAAAAAATCTAAGCGTAACAAAACCCTACGATGTAATACCGTTATTGGGTAACTTAATTGTTTCTGCAGAAGATGGAATATATCAGTTTGATGCTACAGATATCAATAACATCAATCAGTTATCTCAAATTCCTGTAACTAGCAACTAATTATCTGTAAAGTAACTCTTTTACTACTTTAATTAAATCACCTTCGTTTGGTAATGCTTCTTCTATTAATGATGGTGAAAAAGCAAAAGGTGTATCGCTTTGTGTTAATCGTCTAACTGGAGCGTCTAGATAATCAAAGGCATCTCTTTGAATTCTGTAGGCAATCTCAGATGAAATGCTTGCCATTGGCCAAGACTCCTCAACTACTAAACATCTATTGGTTTTCTTAACTGAGTTTACCACTGTTTCAGCATCCATTGGTCTAATTGTTCTCAAGTCAATTACCTCGCAAGAAATACCTTCCTTTTCAAGCTCTTCAGCAGCTTTATGAACAATTTTCATAATTTTCCCAAAACTCACTATGGTTACGTCAGTTCCTTTTCTTTTGATATCAGCCTTTCCAATAGGTAAAAGGTATTCGCCATCAGGCACCTCACCTTTATCTCCGTACATTTTTTCTGATTCCAAAAACACAACAGGATCTTCATCTCTAATAGCTGCCTTCAATAAACCTTTTGCATCATAAGGGTTTGAAGGAGTAATAACTTTTAATCCGGGTACGTGAGCATAAAAAGCTTCAAAACTTTGAGAGTGTGTAGCAGCAAGCTGACCTGCTTGTCCATTTCCTCCTCTAAAAACAATAGGAACATGGTATTGGCCACCGCTCATTTGTAACATTTTTGCAGCCGAGTTAATGATTTGATCTGCAGCAAGTATGGCAAAGTTCCAAGTCATAAATTCTACAATTGGTCGTAACCCATTCATTGCTGCACCAACACCAATTCCGGCAAAACCCAATTCAGCAATAGGAGTATCGATTACCCTATCAGGCCCAAACTCATCCAACATTCCTTGACTCACCTTGTAGGCTCCATTGTACTCAGCAACCTCCTCACCCATTAAAAAGACATTTTTATCTCTTCTCATCTCTTCGCTCATTGCCTCGTTTAGGGCCTCTCTGAATTGAATTACTCGCATAATCTCAAAAATTTTAAGTCGACAAAATTAATACACCCATCCACATAGGCCACAATAAAATTTTTTAAACTTAAATTGAACAATTCCAAATCCAAAACCTTGTAAAGAATGGTTCGTTTTAATCATTAATTTTGCACTCCAAATTTTGAAAAAGGCATGAAATATTTAGTCTGTATAAGTAAAGCCCCTGATACAACCACTAAAATCTCTTTTACCGAAAACAATACAAAATTCAATGAAGCAGGTGTACAGTTTATTGTAAATCCTTATGATGAATGGTATGCTTTGGTTAGAGCAATTGAATTAAAAGAGCAAGGTGGAGGAAGTGTTTCAATTATTACTGTAGGAGGAGCAGATTGCGACCCTATTTTAAGAAAAGCTTTAGCTATTGGTGCAGACGAAGCCATAAGAATTAACGCTGAGGCCAATGATGCGTTTTTTGTTGCCAATGAAATTGCAAATTATGCAAAGGAGAATCAATTTGATATGATATTAACCGGAAAGGAAACGATTAATTATAATGGTTCTCAAGTTGGAGGAATGATTGCAGCAATTCTAGACTACCCATATATTTCTCAAGCCACCTCTTTAGAAATTAGTGGCAATACGGCTACATTAAAAAGAGATATTCAAGGTGGAGCTGAAGAGTTAGAGGTAGATACCCCTCTTGTTTTAAGCGCCGCTAAAGGAATGGCAGAGCAAAGAATTCCAAATATGAGAGGAATAATGGCAGCTAGAACAAAACCATTAAAGGTTGTTGAACCGACTCAAGCAGAGGAATTAACTAGTATTTCTTCTTACAGTTTACCTGCAGAAAAAGGACAGGTGAAACTTATTGACCCTGAAAACCCGGAAGAGTTAATCAATTTATTACACAACGAAGCAAAAGTTATTTAAGCATGGCAGTATTAATTTTCGCAGATACTAATCAAGGAAAAGTTGTAAAATCAGCATTTGAAGCAATAAACTACGGAAGTAAAATTGCAGCTAACCAAAATACAGATGCAGTAGTTGTAACCTATGGAAATATTTCAACCGAAGATATTGCTGCTTTAGGAAAATATGGAGCAAGCAAAGTGCTTTTTTCTTCAGGGTTAGATCAAATGTATCCTAGCCAACTCTTAAAATTGGTAACTGCTGCAGGTGAAGAGGTAAACGCCGATACTTTTATTTTTTCTTTTGACCACACAGGTAAAACAATTGCTCCTATGCTTTCTGCCAAATTAAAAGCAGGCCTTGTTTCTGGGGCAATTGATTATCCATCAAGCTATGCGCCTTTTACAGTTAGAAAAAATGTATTTTCCGGTAAAGCCTTTGCTGATTATCAAATAAATACCGATAAAAAAATAATTTCTCTTCTGCCAAACTCTGTAGAAACAAACGCAGACGGAAATAATGCAGAAGTTGTTGAATTCAACCCAGACTTAGGAGAAAATAAAGTCGGAATTAAAGAAATTCATACTAAAGGTGGCGATGGCGATATTTTGCTTACTGAGGCAGAACTTGTAGTTTCTGCAGGAAGAGGGTTAAAAGGTCCTGAAAACTGGGGAATGGTTGACGAACTTGCAAAAGAATTAGGCGCAGCTACTGCATGCTCAAGACCTGTGGCTGATATTGGCTGGAGGCCACATCACGAGCACGTAGGTCAAACAGGAATTGCTATTAGACCCAACCTTTACATTGCAATTGGTATTTCAGGTGCAATACAACATCTTGCCGGAGTAAATGGAAGCAAAGTTATTGTAGTAATAAACAAAGACCCTGAAGCACCCTTCTTTAAGGCTGCAGATTATGGTATTGTTGGTGATGCTTTTGATGTTGTTCCAAAGCTGGTTGACGCAGTAAAAAAATATAAAGCTGCCTCTTAAGCATGGCAGAAAAAATAAAACTTAAGATTATAGGGCTTTCATATAGCCAAACTCAATCTGGAGCGTATGCCCTTATTTTAGGGGAAGAAAAAGGAAAGCGAAGATTACCCATCATTATTGGAAATTTTGAGGCGCAAGCAATAGCCATCGAAATTGAAAAAATGAAATCTAGCAGACCTTTGACTCATGATGTATTTAAAACCTTTGCAGAGTCTTTTGATATTACCATCCAAGAGGTAATTATCTATAATTTGGTTGAAGGAATATTCTACGCCAAACTACTTTGCAAGCAGAAAGGAAGCGACAAAACAATTGAAATTGATGCCAGAACATCAGATTCTATTGCCTTAGCTGTTAGGTTTAATTGTCCTGTTTACACCTATGAGTTTATTTTATCGAATGCGGGTATTGTTTTAGATGACGACCCTACGTTAACAGCAAGCACCAAAGTTTCTGAAGAAATCGAAATCAGTGAAATTACTGAGGACGATGAAATAACAGTACTGCCTAATGATGAACTTCAAAAAAAGTTAGAAGAGGCAATTGCCAATGAAGACTATGAAGTTGCCTCAAAAATTAGAGACGAGTTAAATAGAAGGAAATAATTTCTATTTTGGCAGCCGATGTTACTAGCTGCCATTTCATTTTTAAGTATCGTAAAAGGATTAATCGGTTTAGCTTTTTTAGTTGGCCTAGCTTGGTTATTTAGCAATAACAAAAAGCAAATTCCTTGGAAAATTGTAGGAGTAGGACTGCTCTTTCAATTGATTTTGGCTATTTCTGTACTTAAAGTTCCCTTTGTACAGTACTTTTTTGAAAGCCTTGGCACTTTTTTCGTAAAAATATTAGACTTTACTGCTGAAGGTAGCATTTTCCTTTTCGGAGGAATGATGAATATTGAATCTTTCGGTTTCATTTTTGCCTTTCAAGTTTTACCTACCATCATTTTCTTTTCCGCATTAACTTCAGTGCTATTCTATTTGGGAATTATTCAAAAGGTGGTAATTGGGTTGGCATGGATATTTACAAAGCTTCTAAAAATATCAGGTGCCGAAAGTTTATCAGTAGCAGGAAATATATTTTTAGGTCAAACAGAGTCTCCTTTAATGATAAAAGAATACCTCTCCAAAATGAATAAAAGTGAAATTTTATTGGTGATGATTGGAGGTATGGCAACAGTTGCAGGCGGGGTACTTTCTGCCTATGTTAGTTTTTTGGGAGGAGACGACCCAGAGCAAAGGTTACTTTTTGCAAAGCACCTTTTAGCAGCATCAATTATGGCAGCTCCAGGAGCTATTGTGGTTTCAAAAATCTTGGTTCCTCAAAATGAGGAAATAAATTCTAACATAGAAATATCAAAAGAAAAAGCAGGAAGCAATTTTTTGGATGCTCTATCTAATGGCACTACCGAAGGTTTAAAATTGGCAGTAAATGTTGGTGCAATGCTATTGGTGTTTTTCGCTTTTATAGCCATGATTAATTATGCTTTTAACCTTGTAGGTGGCTGGACAGGCTTAAACAGTTGGGTAGTTGATGTTTCGGATGGGAAATTTACCGCATTAAACCTGCAGTTCATTTTAGGTAACTTATTTGCCCCACTAATGTGGATATTGGGTGTTGCTAAAGAGGATATAACCTTGGTTGGGCAGTTATTAGGAGAAAAGATTATTGCTTCTGAATTTGTAGGTTATACAAGTTTGGCTTCACTAAAAGCAGCCAATGTGTTTACTGAACAAAAATCTATTATCATGGCAACTTACATGCTGTGCGGCTTTGCCAACTTCGCCTCCATTGGAATACAAATTGGGGGCATAGGATCACTAGCCCCCAATCAAAGAAAAGTATTATCTGAATTTGGCTTTAAAGCCTTAATTGGTGGCACAATAGCTTCACTATTTTCTGCCACCATTGTAGGAATGATTCTTTAGTTTACTTCAATGATGTAAGGCATTCTAGCTTGAATTCCTTTCATCTCCTTAAAGCGCATTGCTTCTTTGTATAATCTAACTTCTTCGCCTAGCTCCTGCTCAATAAACCACATTTTAGCATTAGCAGAAAACTCTTTTAAGAATTTCTCAAAAGGATCTTCTTCTTTAGGAAATTCTTTGTAGCTAGGTTCATCTGCAATTCCTGCTACCTCAGCAGCGTAAGCCAAAGCTGTTTCTAACGAGCCAAGCTCATCAACAAGGCCTAAATCTAATGCATTTATTCCGGTCCAAACTCTTCCTTGACCTATTGAATCCACATACTCTACTGTTAAACCTCTTCCATCTGCAACCCTTTGTTTAAAGGTAGCGTAAACTCTATCTACCGACTTTTGGATTACTTTATACTGATAATCAGTTAAAGGCTGAGTTACAGACATAATATCTGCGTTTTCGTTGGTTTTTACACCATCAAAGTTTATTCCTAGCTTATTGTTAAACATTTCTTTCATGTTTGGAATTACTCCAAAAACACCAATAGAACCTGTTACTGTGGTAGCATCAGCAAAAATCTTATCGGCCCCGCAAGAAATGTAATACCCGCCTGAAGCGGCGACACCTCCCATTGATACAATAAATGGTTTAGCTTCTTTCGCCAATTGGGTTTCTCTCCAGATAACCTCAGAGGCCAATGCACTTCCACCCGGTGAGTTTACTCTTAATACAATAGCCTTTATGGTAGAATCTTCTCTAGCATCTTTAATAGCCTTTGCAATAGTTGCAGACCCCATAACATCTGGTTCGCTATTTCCACTTCTAATCTCTCCGCCTGCATAAATTATTGCAATTTTCTCCTTTTTCTTTTCCCAAGGTTTTTCAGGTTTTTCTTCTTCGGTATCTTCCTCACTAGAAGCTAATTTCGGATTGGTTTTAGCCATTTTGCTTAAGCCGGCAAACTCGAGATCGTCATCCTCATCAATTCCTGCTTTTTGTTTTAAAAATGCCGTAACCTCATCTTCATATAAGGTGGCATCAATTAATTTTAAATTTAAAGCTTCGTAAGGGTTAGCAGCAAGTAAATTATCAGCAATATTGTTTAATTCATCTTTTGAAAGGTTTCTTGAGTCTGCTATACCATCAAGTAGGTAATTCCAGTAAGTATTTATTAAAATGCTTAGTTGTTCTCGATTCGCATCGCTCATTTTTTCATACAAGAAAGGCTCAACAGCACTTTTAAACTTATTATTTGAACCTCTAATTACTTGCATATCAACCTCAATTTTTTCGAGCATATTTTTTAGAAATGCCAGTTCGGTTCTTAAACCTTTAAAATCAAGATCTCCATAAGGATTTAGAAAAATCGAATCTGCCACGGCAGCCATGTAATAAGATTGCTGGTCGTAAAACTCTGAGTAAGCGTAAATAAACTTTCCGCTTGTTTTAAAATCAACCAACACCTTTCTAAACTCCTCCATGTTAGCCATATTCATATTTACTCCCGAAAGGTCCATGTAAATACCTTTAATCCTAACATCTTGCTTAGCGTTTTCAATTGCTTTAATAGCATCTCTGATACCAAGCTTTTTTGTTGTCTCAAAACTCCCATTAAAATTTAACTCATCAAAAGGGTTTTTAGATGCCCTATCTACAATAGGTGAATTGAGTGATAATTTTAAAATGGTATTTTCTTTAATTTTTGAATCTTTCTTTCCTTTAAAAGAATCTTCAGCGCTGCTAATTGCTGAGAAAATAAACACCATCGAAACTATGATGACTATAAATGCTGCAATAAAATATCCTAAAACTGCAGCTAATGTGTATTTAAAAAAACTTTTCATACGGGTTACGTTTAATTTGCACCAAATTTAAAGTGAAGCTAAAGCAGAAAAGTAGTTTTTACAGGAAAGGCACTAGACTTGTTTAAAGGGATAATTAGCATGAAATACATATTTTTAGGTTTAGGAGGCAATCAAGGAGAAATACTTTCTCAATTGATAAAGTGCAATGAGTTTATAGAGAAACAAATCGGAAGAATTGTACAACAATCAAGCTTTTATAAAACCAAAGCTTGGGGTAAAACCAACCAACCTGATTTTATTAATTCTGTAATAAAGGTTGAAACTTCCCTTAATCCTAGTCAAATTTTAAAGCAAATTGAAACAATTGAAAAACTATTTGGAAGAGATAGAACAATCCAAAAAAAATGGGAACAAAGAACAATGGACATTGATTTACTTTTTTTCGAAAAAAAAATCATCCATACCAAAAATCTTATAGTTCCCCACCCATATTTGCAAGAAAGAAATT
>JAAZVO010000085.1 GCA_018623405.1 Crocinitomicaceae bacterium | reverse complement strand
TTTATTGTTTGTAATGCAGATGAGGGAGATCCCGGAGCTTACTCTGACCGTTATTGCATGGAAAAGCAACCGATGAAGCTGTTGTTGGGAATGCTTATCGCAGGTTATGTAGTAGATGCCGGTTGGGGTGTTTTGTACATCAGGTATGAATATCCTGAAAGCCTCGCCATCATTAACCATGCAATAGGAGAGTTAGAAAAAGAAGGACTTATCGGAGAGAATATTTTAGGATCTGGGTTTACCTATTTCTTCAAAACCATTAAAGCGCGAGGTGCTTACATCTGTGGTGAGGAGACCTCTTTACTTTCTTCCATTGAAGGTCAACGCGCAGAAGTAAGAGTGCGTCCTCCATATCCCACACAAGAAGGATTGTTCAACAAACCGACTGTGGTAAATAATGTGGAAACCTTGGCTTGCTTACCTTTTGTTTTAGAAAATGGAGGAGAGGCGTACAAAGCACTTGGAAAAGGAAAAAGTACCGGAACCAAATTAGTTTCTCTAGATGGGGTTTTTAATAAACCCGGAATTTATGAAGTAGAAATGGGAACTCCTTTTTCAACCGTAATTGAAGAGCTTGGAGGAGGGTTAAAGGAACCCATTAAAGCCATGCATATTGGGGGTCCACTGGGAGGATTAGTCCCTAAAGAAAAATGGAATGACCTTACGGTAGATTTTGAATCTTTTTCAGAACATGGATTTTTACTCGGACATGCCTCGGTGGTTTGTATTCCGCAAGATTTTCCATTGACAAAATACGTACAGCATTTATTTCAATTTACCTCCGACGAAAGTTGTGGAAAGTGTTTCCCTTGCCGACTTGGAAGTAAACGGGGAGCAGAGATGTTCCAAAAAGCAATGGAAGGAAATTATGCCATCGATGAAGAGCTCCTAAACGATTTACTTACCACCCTTGAAACAGGCTCGCTCTGTGCCTTAGGTGGTGGATTGCCGCTTCCTATCAAAAATGCGTTACAGTATTTCCGCTCCGAATTTGAACCTTATTTCAACACCCAATCTATACCCGCATAAAATGAACTATTCATCACATCCAAACTATAGCAAAGAAGAATGGGAAAGCCTTCCTAAAGCTTTTATTGATGGACAACCATTTCCCATTGAAAAGGGAGAAACCATTCTAAAATTTATCAATCGCTACAAAGAAAAAGGGCTTGTCCCCACTTTGTGCGACGCACCAAACCTAGAGGCTTTTGGCTCTTGCAGAGTATGTTCAGTAGAGGTGGCTTTAACAGAAAATGGCCCAACCAAAACAATGGCTTCTTGCCACACGCCACTATCTGAAGGAATGTATGTATACACAAGTACAGAGGCCGTAAAAAAACTAAGAAAGAATATCATAGAGTTGGTGTTAACCGACCATCCATTAGATTGTTTAACCTGCGAGGTAAATGGAAACTGCGAACTTCAGACTGTGGCTGCTCAAGTAGGAATTCGCGATGTAAGATATCCAAAAGGGGAAAACCATCAAGATTGCGATAAAGATTTGAGTCATCCTTATATGACTTCTGATTTTTCGAAATGTATCAATTGCTACCGATGTGTTCGCGCTTGTGATGAGGTGCAAGGACAATTTGTACTCTCTATGGCCGGAAGAGGCTTTGATGCTCATATTGTAAAAGGTGATGATGTAAGTTTTAAAGACAGTGATTGTGTAAGCTGTGGTGCTTGTGCTCAGGCTTGTCCAACATCAGCAATTTCAGATGTTTACCAATCTAAGGCTATTATGGCCGAAAAAACCACACGTACTGTTTGTACCTATTGCGGGGTGGGTTGTAACCTTGAGGTTTCAACAACTAGTAACAAAATACTTTCTATTCAAGCTCCTTATGAGGCAGAGGCCAATAGCGGCCATACTTGTTTAAAAGGTCGTTACGCCTTTGAATTTTACAACCATCCTGAAAGGTTACGTTCTCCCATGATTAAGCGAAATGGTGAGTTTGAAGAAGTTTCTTGGGATGAGGTGTATGATTTTATGGCAAAAAAATTCAATTCCATCAAAAAAGAAAACGGACCTGATTCCATCGCGGGAATTTCATCTGCGCGTTGCACCAACGAAGAAAACTATTTGATGCAGAAGTTCATTCGTGCGGTTATTGGAACCAATAACATAGATGGATGTGCGAGAGTATGTCACTCTCCAACTGCACTAGGAATGCAGCGAACTTTTGGAACAGGAGCAGCAACCAACTCAATTGAAGATTTAAAACATACTGAATGTATGTTGGTGATTGGTGCCAATCCAACTGCTGCTCACCCTGTTACAGGAGCAAAAATCAAACAGCAAGCATTAAAAGGAAAAACCTTAATTGTAATTGACCCAAGAAAAACAGAATTGGCAAAATATGCCGATTTCCATATTGCATTGCATCCGGGAACCAATGTAGCCGTATTAAACATGATGTTACGTTTCATCATTGAAGAAAATTTAATGGATGAGCAATTCATCGCGAACAGAACCGAAGGATTTGAAGAGTTTAAAAATAACTTGCTCAAATTAGATGTTGATGAGATGGCTAGGGTGGCCCAAGTAGATAAAGACTTGGTGAGACAAGCAGCCATTGCCTACGCTAAATCTCCTGCTGCCATGAGTTTTCATGGTTTAGGGGTTACGGAACATAGCCAAGGAACGTTTACAGTAATGCAAATTGCTGATTTAGCTATGATTACCGGTAACATCGGTAGAAAAGGAGTAGGAGTAAACCCTTTACGTGGACAAAACAATGTGCAAGGAGCTGCTGATATGGGCGTTCAACCCCATCAAGGTGCAGGTTATTTAGATGTAACAAAGCCCGATATTATTAAAAAATATGAGGATTTTTATGGCGTTCAGATGCCTACCGAAATTGGTTACAAAATTCCTGAAATGTTTGAGGCTGCGATTGCCGGAAAACTAAAGGCCCTTTGGATTATTGGAGAAGATGTAGTACAAACCGATCCCAACACCCAAAAGGTAAAACGTGCTTTAGATAGTTTAGATCTGTTGGTAGTTCAAGAGTTATTTATGACCGAAACGGCCAAACATGCCGATGTGATTTTGCCGGGGGCTTCATTCCTAGAAAAGAGCGGAACGTTTACCAATGGCGAGCGAAGAGTTCAGCGCGTTCAAGCCGCTGTAGAACCTATTGAAGGCACCAAGCTCGATGGACAAATCATTGTGGATATGATGAACAAAATGGGCTATTCACAACCAGATTATGATGCTGCAGAAATGCTGAAAGAAATCTCTCAAATAGTACCGTTTTTTGCCGGTGCTAAATGGGAAGAATTAGGTGATAATGGTAAACAATGGCCCATAAAGCCCGATGGTACAGATACGAAGATTTTACATGATGAAACCTTTAAACGCGGAAAAGGAAAATTCTTCTATTTCGATTGGAAAGAAAGTGAAGAAGTAAACCAACATGGAAAAGAGTATCCATTTATCATCACTACAAACAGAGACTTAGAACATTACAACTGTGGCGCTATGACCCGCAGAACCAAAAACGTAGAAATCCATACAGAAGATGTATTGTGGATAAATCCTGAAGATGCGGCAGAAAAAGGCATTACCGATGGAGACATGGTTTGTGTGGAATCACCACGAGGAAAAGTGGATATTAAAGCTTTTGTAACCGAAGGAGTAAATAAAGGGGTGTTAAGTGCCACCTTCCATTTCCCTGAAATAATGGTGAATAATATTACATCAGATATCCACGATTCAGAAGCTAAATGCCCGGAATACAAAGTAGTTTCGGTTAACATTAGAAAGGCAAGGAAAACTCATTTGAGGAGAGAAGGGGATGTGATGAGTTAGACGCATGTTTTCTAAAAAATATTAGTATTTCCCAAAACGGGAAAATTATAGATTAATAACCTTCTAATATTCAATAATTTACATTTTGGTAAAGTATTGGCTCTCTGTTTGAAAAATGAATAACATGCAAAAAGTATTAATTTTAGAAGACAATGAAACCTTGAACTTTTCGATTTCAAGGTATTTTATGAAACATGGTTGGCAAGTAGCATCTGCCTTAACGGCAAAAAGTGCCTTGCAGCAAATAGAAGAGTTTTTTCCTGACCTTATTGTGGTAGATTACATGATGCATCCACATTTTGATGGAGTTACATTTATTGAGGAGTTTACCAAGAGATTTCCCGATAGCAACACAAAAGTTATTATGTGCTCTTATGTGTACAGCAAAGAAGTATTGCTTGCAGCTAAAAGAGAAAATAAACCGGGATTTGTTTCCAGACCTAGAGAACTTAAAGAATTAGATAATTTGAGTTTGGCTTTTGTAGGGTGAGGAGGTTTTTAGGTTACTAGGTTTTTAAGTTTTTAGGTTTTTATGTGTGTAAGTGCGTAAGTGTTTGGGTGCTTTTGTGTTTGAGCGTATTATTGTTTTTGTTGGTAGGTCTTTAGGTTAGGAAGTTTAATAGATTTTATACCAATAAGTTTTTCGATTTCAAAAAGAAAATAATTTCACTTACCAACTTACCAACTTACCAACTTACCAACTTACCAATACTTAATGAAAATTCATTTCACCGGCTTCAATTTTTACGTTAAGGTGATTTTCTTTAGGAGGTAATGGGCAGCTAAAATTATGGTTGTAAGCACAGTATGGATTGTAAACTGTATTAAAGTCTATCCACATTTTTGAGTTGTTATCTTTTAATGAGTCAACCTCTAAATACCTGCCACCACCATAGGTATCAAAACCTGAGGTTTCATCACTAAATGGAACAAAGTAGCTTTTTTCGCCTTCTTGTAAAAATCTTTCTACATCATAGAAAACTTGAAGCGTGCATTGGATTTCATTGACTTTGAAATCCAAGAATCCCTCTTTCATCATTAAAATGGTTCTTTCCGTTGTGGTTGGCATCACAAAAGTATCTGGAGCTTCGTAAATTGTATAATCTGCCCAAAATGCAAAATCGGTATTTACGGGGTAATAATTCAGTCCAACAAAATTTACTTTATCTGCTTCTTCAAGTGGACTATTGTCTGACAAAAACTCTTGATTAGTTTCTTTACGTTGCGTAATTATTTTTTGTTTGTAGGCTTCAATTTCATCCGCGCCACATCCCATGAAAAATAACACCACAAAAATTCCAAATACTCTCTTCATAAAGCAAAACTAAAAGCAATTTAAATATTAACCCAAATCGTTTTTTCTCTTCCCAAACAATCTTTCAAACTTGTTTGTACATTTTCATCATCCAACATCCATCATCTATCGTCCATCCATCCATTTTCCATCTTTCAATCCTTTTTCTTCCATAACCTTGTCATTCTGTCAGCCCAATGCCGCATGGCATATCCTTTGGAAATAGAGGAATTCAGAAAAAACTATTGTATAACTATAAAATTTAGGAAAAAATGGCAACAGGAACAATTAACGTTCAAGCAGAAAATATTTTCCCAATCATCAAGAAATTTTTGTATTCAGAGCATGAAATCTTCTTAAGAGAATTGGTTTCTAACGCTGTTGATGCAACATCAAAGCTTAAAACATTACAAAAGCTGGGAGAAATTGAAGGTGAACTTGGCGACACCAAAATCGAAGTAAGCATAGATAAAAAGAAAGGTACGCTTACAGTTAGCGATAAGGGTATTGGAATGACTCAAGAAGAGGTAGAAAAGTACCTAAACCAAGTGGCATTTTCAGGTGCTTCAGAGTTTTTGAAAAAATATGAGGGCAAAGCAGATGATGCAGGAATTATCGGAAACTTCGGATTAGGCTTTTACTCAGCTTTTATGGTTTCTAAAAAAGTAGAAGTTATTTCTCTATCTCATAAAGAAGGTGCAGAAGCAGTAAAGTGGACTTGTGAAGGGAACCCTGAATACACCATTGAACCTGCAAAAAAGAAAACAAGAGGAACAGACATAGTTCTTCACATTTTTGATGACGACAAAGAGTTTTTAGAAGACCATAGAATTCAAGGAATTTTAGATAAGTTCTGTAAATTTTTACCCGTTGAAATAAAATTTGGAACAAAATCAGAATGGATAGATGATCCGAAAGGTGAAAAGGATAAAGATGGTAATGTAAAGCAGATTGAAAAGAAAGTTGATAACATCATCAATAATCCAAATCCTGCTTGGAAAAAAAGCCCTGTAGATTTAAAAGATGAGGATTACAAAAGCTTTTACAGGGAGTTATACCCAATGACTTTTGAAGAGCCGTTATTCAATATTCACCTTAATGTTGATTACCCGTTTAACCTAACCGGTATTTTATACTTCCCAAGGTTAAAAGACAAATTTGAGCTTCAGAAGAATAAAATTCAATTGTATTCAAACCAGGTGTTTATTACCGATTCAGTTGAAAACATCGTTCCTGAATTCTTGACTTTGCTACATGGTGTTATCGATTCACCTGATATTCCGTTAAACGTTTCGAGGAGTTACCTTCAAACAGATTCTAACGTAAGAAAAATCTCATCTCACATTTCTAAAAAAGTAGCTGATAAGTTGGCTGAAATGTTCAAGAATGATAGAGAAGATTTCAAAAAGAAATGGGACGATATCCGCATTTTTATTGAATACGGAATGCTAACTGATGAGAAATTCTACGATAGAATAAAAGATGTTTACCTCTTTAAAAACACTGAAGGCGAATACTTTACTATTGAAGAATACAAAACCAAAATAGAGGAAAACCAAAAGAATAAAGACAATAAATTGGTTTTCTTGTACACCACCAACAAAGAAGAGCAGCACGAATACATTCAAAATGCCAAAAACAGAGATTATGATGTTTTGGAATTAGAAGGTCCTTTAACTTCTCACATTGTTGGGCGATTTGAGATGAAGCTAGAAAACACCTCTTTTGCTAGAGCAGATGCTGATACCATCGATAAATTAATCGAGAAAAAAGATACACCAAAAAGTAATCTTACAGAGGATCAAGAAAAGCAACTTAAAGAAATAATTGAAGGCGTAGTAAATAAAGAAACTTACAATGTTCAATTTGAAAGCATGAGCGAAAAGGATAATCCAATGGTGATTACAAGACCTGAGTTTATGCGACGAATGAAAGAACAAAGTGAAACCGGCGGCGGTGGAATGTATGGAATGGGAAATTTACCAGATTCATACAACTTAGTGGTAAACGCTAACCACCCATTGGTAAGTAAAATTCTTATTGAAACTGACGCTGATAAAGCTAAGCAACTAACCAAGCAAGCAACAGACTTGGCAATGCTTTCTCAAGGCTTGTTGAAAGGCGAAGCTTTATCTAACTTCATTAAAAGATCAGTTGACTTAATTGAGAAGTAATTAAACAAAGCTACAGCTCACCATTTGAGGCAATTCAGATGGTGAGCTTTAAAATATTTCTGAACCTTAACCGTCAAATAACTTAACAAATTAACACAATGCAAATTACATCAAATTATTTTCCAACCCTTAGCAATAACTTATTTAGGAAGTTTATGCTGCCCTTTTTTATTGCAGTTTCTGCTTTAACACTTCAATCATGCGGTTACAACGATATGGTTGAAAAAGACGAAACGGTATCCCAAAAATGGGCAGATGTTCAAACCCAGTATCAACGAAGGGCAGACCTGATTCCTAATTTAGTTAACACCTTAAAAGGTTTTGCGGAGCAGGAAAAAGAAGTACTTACTCAAGTTGTGGAGGCAAGGGCCAAAGCCACGAGCATGAACCTAAATGTGGAAGATTTAACTCCAGAAAATCTGCAAAAATTTCAAGCAGCCCAAGGTAATTTAAGAGGTGCACTTGGCAGGTTAATGGTAGTAGTAGAGAAATATCCTGATCTTAAATCGAACCAAAACTTTTTAGAGCTTCAAGCACAATTAGAAGGAACTGAAAACAGAATTTCAGTAGCTCGTCAAAAATTCAATACAGCAGTGCAAGAGTACAATGCGAGTATAAGGAAGTTTCCAAGGGTAATGTATGCCGGCTCATTTGGGTTTGAAAAGCGAGCCTATTTTGAAGCAGAAGAAACAGCTAAAGAAGCTCCTAAAGTTGAATTTTAATGGGAGTAAGAAGCTTTTTTACAAAAGAAGAACAAACACAAATTGTTGATGCAATTAAAGAGGCCGAGCTTAATACTTCAGGCGAGGTAAGGGTGCATTTAGACCAACATTGTGAAGAAAATATGCTAGATAGGGCTGCATTCGTATTTGCTAAATTAAAAATGCATCGCACCAAATTAAGAAATGGCGTTTTGTTTTACCTCGCTACAGCGTCTAGAAAATTTGCCATTATTGGTGATGCGGGTATAAACCAAAAAGTACCCGACGATTTTTGGGATAGCATTAAAGAGCATGTATTATCTAAATTTAAAGAAGGCAATTTTGCTGACGGTTTAAGCGAGGGAATTATAAAGGCAGGTGAAAAACTCAAAGAACACTTTCCACATCAATCTGATGATGTTAACGAATTAAGTGACGATATCTCGTTCGGAAAACAATAAAGCATGAAGCAACTTATTTTTATTCTTTCATTTTTATTTACAACAGTTGCTTTTGGTGCTGATATTTTCGATAAGGATGGAATACCAACAAAACCGAATCCGCCGAGGTTAGTAAATGATTTTACCAACATAATTCCAGATGGAGAAGAAGCCCAAATAGAAAAATATTTGGAGGAGTTAGCATTATCTTCAAAAACTAGGGTAGTGGTTATTACCACTCCTACTTTAAATAATTACGATAAAGCCCAATTTGCTTATGAAGTTGGCGAACGTTGGGGGGTTGGTGAAAAAGGCTTTGACAATGGGGTGGTAATGTTGGTTAAACCTAAAGAAGTTGATGGAAAAGGCTCAACTTTTATTGCCACGGGTTATGGACTTGAAGGAATTATTCCTGATGCTATTGCCAAAAGAATTGTGGAGCAAGAGATGATTCCACGCTTTAAGCAACAAGATTATGTAGGTGGCATTGCAGCCGGACTTCAAGTAGTTTCTGATCTTGCATTGAAGGAATACCCAGCTTCAGCTTATGCTCAAAAATCTAAAAAGAAAACTAGGGTAAAAGGAATAGGGGGTGGTATTATCTTTATCATCTTCATCATTTTTGCAATTCTTTCTCGAATTAATAGAGCTCGCCATTATTCTATGGGCTCAGGAACTTCCATTTGGACTGCCTTATTTTTAGCCAATGCCATGCGTGGCAGCTCTGGTGGTTCTTGGAGCGATTTTTCTTCAGGTAGCGGAGGTTTTGGCGGTTTTGGTGGCGGTAGCTTTGGTGGCGGTGGCGCCGGAGGAGATTGGTAGTAATGCAGCGTTTTAGAATTTAAAATTTAGAATCTATAGAAACGCTCTTAATAACTAACTTCAAACCTCAAACCTTAAACTTCAAACCTCTCCTTACTCATTCATCATTTCTTTGAGTTCAGGAAAAGTTTCCAAAAAGCTTTCATCTCTTAATTTGTCAAGCTTTTCAGTAGTTTTTTTAAAGTTATTGGTGTCACTACTTTCTTGACTAAACATATGGCTCAAAACAGCTCCAAATTGGGTTTGAACCTGTTCATTATAAGTGTGCCCTTTCAAAAAAGATTCGTATTTCGTTTTTACCTTTTCTTTAATTGAATTAGGTAAGTTCACAATGTTATATTCTTCAGGTTCATAAAGAATATTAATTCTCATACCTTCATTTCCCATTAGTTCTTTCTTGTGCCAATCATCATAAAAGTCAGGCAGGTGGAAAACATTATGGATACTTACAGTTGGGTCAAGCCTAAACCTTACATTCGGACAAATTTCTATCATTTCTTTCCTAAGCTGTTCAGTTTGATGCCAATTCATGTTTTTGCGTAAATACTCTCCTCTTTTTCCTGAACCATCTAAGCTAGCGGCCACAAAAATGTGATTGAAGTCTTTCCATAATTTAAAAATATCATGTTTCTTG
>JAAZVO010000348.1 GCA_018623405.1 Crocinitomicaceae bacterium | reverse complement strand
TGAAAATGTAGCATTGGTTTACCAAGATTTTCAACCTTTGGTTGATGCTTTTGGTAAACTTGAATATACAGGTGAATCTCAAGATATTACAGACCCCGTCACAGGAGAAGTAAAGGAAGGGATTTTAAAAAGTGTAATAATTAAAGAAGAAAACCTTTCAGAAATTACAGAACTAGTTCAGGCACTAAGAGATAAATACAATAACCTCTCTTAATTTATTTGAAGTTTTCTTATTTTTTGGGTTTCAGCGCTTGAAACCTTAATTAAATAAAGTCCTTTAGCAACATTATTAAGGTTTAAAGTAGTTACCTTATTCTGAATTATCTCAGTTTCAATTACCTTTCCTGTTAGATCTAAAAGCTCTATTTTTCCATCCTCTATTAACTCTTCAAAAGAAATGTTTACTTGATTTTTTGCAGGGTTCGGATAAATGTTGATTGCGTTTCTTTCGTTAAGCTCAACCACATTTACACCGTTAGCACTTACAGTAAAATCCCAAACTTCGCTCCAATCAGATGGTGTGCCATTGGTAATTGCTCTTACTCTCCAAAAGTATCTTTCACTATTTGTTAATCCTGATAGTTGAATTTCAGTATCGGTGTTGTTTGGGTCTAACCCTAAAGCTGTTGTAGAACCACTTATTAAACTACTTGTATTAAAATCTGTATGCACATCAACTTGGTACTCATAAGTTGTTGCCCCGCCAACAGCTTTCCAATTTATAGTTGGGTTTGCAGCAACATTTACCGCACCTTTTTTGGGGTACTCCAATACAGGTTCGTTTTTATATTGTCCTTCTACTTTAATATCATCTAAGAAAAAGTTGTTTCCTCCTTTATTTTGAAATTGAAACTTAATTAATAGGGTTTCTGCATTTTTTTCAGTTGCGTTAAAACTGTTGATTGCGTCTATATCCCACTCTGATGCAGTGGAAGGGAAAAACTGAGAAAAAGTTGCCGAAGCGGTAGCAATGCCCGAGCCTGATTTTTGATATTTCAGCCTCCATGTTTTACCACAATCAATACTTGTGTAAACCAATAGCTTATCATCATTTCCCGAAGCTCTTTGAGCAAAAGCATACCTCCATGTTAAGGAGAAACTTTCGTAAGGCGTAACATCAACGGGGCCAACAATAACTTCGTCTGAGTTATCCTCGGAGCTAAAAGAGTTTTTTAGCATTAAAGACGTACCGCCATTAAAAGCAGCTTTATCTGTTTTTCTAAATGTAATACTATCCTCATCGGTATTTATTACAAATACATCTTCCAAGAAGTTGGTTGCGCTTTCAAAGTTATTACCATAAGGTACCGGAAAACCAACAGCAGGTAATGCCCATACTTTTTTTGTTTTTGATAAGGTAGTAGGCCCATTAGAAACTACTAAGCTTACATCTTTTATTCCTGGTTGAGTAAAAATTACCCTTGGATTTTGTGTTGCTGAAGTACCAACATTTGAGTTTGGAAAGTTCCACTTCCAAGTGTCTTGGCCATATAAAGACCTATCGATAAAATGAACTTCTTCTCCCCAACAAAAAATATTTTCTCCGGCAGAAAAATCTGCAGCTAACAGTTGATTAACGCCCGTTGCATCTAAAGTTGATGTTTGCCAAAGTGTACTTCTTTGAGCAATTGGCGACTCTAGAGCAACCCTCATTCTTTCAGATTGTTGAGGTGTAAACATCATGGTACAATAAGAATAGTCCATGTAGTTTTGGGTGTTATCTATTTGATTAAACCCCCAGTAACCATTATCACCCGTACAGGAGTTTGCCGATAAATTACATGTTGTTAAACCAATGGTTAACGGTGTGTCATCAACGCCATCATCTATACTGCAATTAGAAGATAAGCCAGGTGAATTAGATGAACCCCAAGGGTGAGGTAAATTTATCCAATGCCCTACTTCGTGTGTTAAAGTTCTTGATCTTCCCTCAGAGCCTGTTCCAATAGAACCAACATAGTTATGCCTTACTATAATACCATCGGCTAACCTTGCTTGTGAATTGTTGACTGTACCAGGGCGATATGTATAACCTGCAGCACCTGATGTAATATCTTCAACTACCCAAATATTAAGGTATTTTGACCTGTCCCACCATCTACCTGTTTTTGTGCCCTCGCCTCCGCTAGAGGTTCCGGCAGGATCATAGTACCTAACAATTCCATTAGTTGGGTTACCATTATCATCTTTTAAGGCCAATCTAAACTCAATATTTGGCTCTCCAATCATGTTTTCAAATGCAGGAACTACATCTACAGTGTCGGGGTTTTCTTTTTGAAAATCTCTATTCAAAATTCTCATGGCATCATGTATTTGATCGTCTGAAATATTTTCAGGACCATTACCATGTACCACATGAAAAACTACTGAAACAACATACCTTTGATTAGAAGACTTCTTTACTTTTCCTGAAACCCTTTGCCTAAAAGCCTCTTCTAATTGTTGATTTGCGGCTTCTACTCCTTCTTTTAAATGCGGATTAGCATCTAAAAAGCGTTCGTTTATTTCTTCATCACAATACTGAACAGAGTGAGGTTGAACCTCCGGATGTTTAATGTTTTGAGAAAAAGAATAAGTTGAAATTAGGATAAAAAGTGCAGCAAAATAGGATTTCAAAACGCAAAAAAGTTTTAGGGTTCGCTAAAGTATGAAAAAACGTACTACCCTTACGTTAAATATGTTACATAAGTTTCAGAAGGCGTAGTAGCT
>JAAZVO010000347.1 GCA_018623405.1 Crocinitomicaceae bacterium | reverse complement strand
GTCAATTAAACAAAACGGGAAAGAAATGTTAATTTAACAGCAATTTAAGTTCAATTCTCTGCTTTCTTGGCTTGAAGAAGTATTTCCATGAAAGAGCTTACTTTAAATGAGCCCAAGAAATCACTAAACAAGGTTTTGGTGGGTGAAGATGTAAAAATCTATGACTTTGTAAATGCCTACCAATGCACCATTGGAGACCGCACTAAAGTGGGCACTTTTGTTGAAATACAGAAAAACGCCACCATAGGTTCCGATTGTAAAATAAGCAGTCATTCTTTTATTTGTGAAGGTGTGCATATTGGAAATGGGGTTTTTATTGGACATAATGTAACCTTTATAAATGACATGTTTCCTAGGGCAGTAAATAGCGATGGCTCTATGCAAACCGATGATGATTGGGAGTTGGTTGAAACAGTAATTGAAGACAGAGTTTCAATAGGGAGCAGTGCCACCATATTAGGAGGGTTAACCATCGGCAAAAACAGTATCATTGGGGCAGGAAGTGTGGTAACCAAAGATGTTCCTGAAAATGTAATTGTTGCCGGAAATCCGGCAAAAGTGATTAGAACCATAAAAATAGAATAATGGAAAAAATTGGGTTTTTAGACCTTAAAGAACAAAACCAACAAGTAAAAGCCGAAATTTTTGCGGCCTTTCAAAAAGTATTTGAAAAAACAGCCTTTTCAGGAGGACCTTTTGTGCAAGAGTTTGAAGAAAATTTTGCCACCTATACAGGCGCAAAATATGCAGTTGCGCTGAGCAGTGGAACTGATGCAGTGCACCTTATGTGTATTGCTGCAGGCATTGGAGAAGGAGATGAAGTAATCATTCCTGCCAATACGTTTATCGCAAGTCCTTGGGGAGTGGTGTATGAAAAAGCTATACCGGTATTTGTAGATTGTGATTCTGACACTTGGGAAATTGACCCAGCAAAAATTGAAGCAGCCATCACCCCCAAAACAAAAGCCATTATGGGCGTTCATTTATACGGGCAGCCCTTTAATAGAGATGCTGTAAAAGCTATTGCAGATAAACACAATTTATTGTTGCTAGAAGACGCTGCACAAGCACATGGTGCTTATTACAAAGGTGAGTCTTTAGGAAAAGGAGCATTTATGGCCGGTTATAGTTTTTACCCAGGCAAAAACTTAGGCGCCACAGGTGAAGGAGGTGCGATTGTTACCAATGATGAAAATATTTACAATCATTTGTTAAGCCTTAGAAATCACGGAAGTAAAGAAAAGTATTACCACGATATAATTGGGTACAACTACCGTATGGGTGGTTTAGAAGGCGCCGCTTTAAATATCAAGCTTAAGTATTTAGATGAGTGGAACAACAAGAGAAGGGCGATTGCAAAACGTTTTTTTACTGAAATAAACAACCCAAAGGTGAAGATGCAAACCCAACTAGATTTTGCAAATTCGGTTTATCATTTATTTGTGGTTACAGTTGAAGACAGGGAAGCTTTTGTGAAGCACTTGAATACACACAATATTTTTCCCGGAATGCATTACCCGGTTCCATGCCACTTGCAGAAAGCCTTCGGTCATTTAGGATATAAACATGGAGATTTTACTAACAGTGAATACTTAGCAGAACATTGTGTGAGTTTGCCAATGTATGCTGAGTTAACAAGAAACAAAGTTGATCGTATTATCGAGGCAGTAAACACATATTAATTGAAAAAAAAAATTGTTTTCTTTCCTTTTAACGGTAACGCAATTGAAGCATTAGATTGTTTGGATGAAACATTTGAATTTATAGGCTTTGTTGATGATTCCCCAGAAAAAATTGGAACTAGTTATTTAGGTTATAAAATTTTTGATCGAAGGATATTAGAAAATAAAACTTTAAAAGTATTGGCCGTTCCTGGCAGCCCCGCCTCTTTTCTTCAACGAGAGGAAATTATTGCATCACTAAAGCTGGAGAATAATAGATTTGAAAATGTAGTTCATCCTAAGGCAGTTTTATCAAAAGCAGTGGAATTAGGAACCAATAATTTAATAATGGCAGGCACAGTTTTTACCAGTAACTTTAAAATGGGATCACATAATTGTTTATTGCCAAACTCAGTTCTTCACCATGATTCATCTATTGGTAGCTATAATTTGGTTGGTTCGAGCGTAATCATTGCAGGAAATGTTAGAATTGGAAACAATAATTACATTGGTAGTGGGTCAAAGTTTAAAAATGGACTTGAAATAGGTGATAAAAATCTATTTGGGTTAGGAGCAAATGTTTTAAAGAATTTTGGAAGTTTCAAAACTGTTTATGGAAACCCCGCAAAAGAAAAATGAGAGTTGATATTTCCATTTTAATACCCTTTCTAAATGAAGAGGATTCCATACTAAATTTGGTCAGTGAACTAAATAATTTTATTGCTGAAAATCGAGAGACTTTAAACTTTGAAATCATCTTTATTAATGATGGTTCAACTGATAATAGTGAAGGTCTCCTTTTAAAATCAAATTTTTGTTGCACAACTCAAATCATTTCATTAAGTAAAAATTTCGGTTCTCATGCTGCCCTACGCGCAGGGATTCTACAAGCTGGAGGTAAGCTCATCTGTTTTCAATATGCAGATTTACAAGACCCTTTATCCTTAATTATTAATCTTAAAAAAGAAATAGATAAAGGATTTAACATAGTTTGGGGGCAACGGAATAAAACACAATCAGGCTTATTTTCTACGCTATACTCTAAATTAATGCAACGCT
>JAAZVO010000346.1 GCA_018623405.1 Crocinitomicaceae bacterium | reverse complement strand
ATGGTTGGTATCTTCTTTAGCCATGTACTCATCTATTGAGCTTAATTGCTTTTCTCCTTTTGCAATTTCGTTCATAATATGCAAAAACTCCCAAGCATAACTCATGTCAAAAGCTTTGTTGTGAAGTTCTGGCATTTCGGCTTCAGCTAACATAAATACAGGCTTTACACTATCTAGTTTTACTCTTGCATCTTCCCAAAAATCAGTAGGTACCCAACTAGCTACATCACATCTGTATCCATCAACATCTGCTTCGGTTACCCAATATTTCATGGCGTTAATCATCGCGTTTCGCATATCTTGGTTGTCGTAGTTTAGGTCAACAACATCGCTCCAATCGGTTCCTTCAGGTGGCCCGGGATTACCTAAAGAATCTAAAGTGTACCAATCTTTATTTGCAAGCCATGGGCTATCCCAAGAAGTATGGTTTGCTACCCAATCTAAAATAACATACATACCATTTTCATGAGCAGTTTTCACCAAGCTTTTAAAGTCTTCTAAAGTTCCAAATTCAGGATTTACAGCAGTGTAATCTGTAATTGAATAATAACTGCCAAGTGGACCTTTTCTGTTTTTTTCGCCAATGGGAGAAATAGGCATTAACCAAAGTATTTTTATTCCCATTTCTTTAATTCTAGGAATATCTTGTTCAAATGCCTTAAAGGTTCCTTCAGGAGTATGTTGCCTAATGTTTACCTCATAAATAGTAGCATTTTTACTCCATTCTTCAACAGGAATGGTTTCATTTTTAACCTCAGTTTCTTTATTTTCTTCAGTTGCTTTTGGGGTACATCCAATAAAAAATAGTACCAAGGTAAGAAGGTATAAAAACTTATTCATTGAATTAATTTTTAGTGAATATGTAGGTTGTTAAGGGTTCTAATGCTAATTCGGTATCAAACTTTAGTTGATTGTTTGAAAATGCATCAGTAAAAATGTTTGACTCAATAAAGGTTGGTTTACGAAGAGTTAGAGTTTGTAAAGCATCGGATTTATTGAAGATTACGATTGCTTCCTCCTCAAAATACTTTCTTGCAAAAACCAAAACATGTTCGCTTTCATGCAAAAATGTAAGGTCGCCATAAATTAAGGCAAGGTTGTTTTTTCTGAGCTTACACAAGCTAGAAACATAATCTCTCAAAGTGGTTTGATTTGCATCTAACCCTTCAAATAGCATCATTCTTCTGTTGTCGGGGTCATTTCCACCCGGAACACCGTATTCATCCCCATAATAGATAACAGGAATGCCCGGTATAGTCATGTTAAATGCATGTAACATGGCTAAATTTTTATAAGCCGACTCATCTCTAATTTCAATTTTTCTTGTCCATCCGGCAAGCTTGGCATCTTCACTAAATTTTACAGAACCATCTGCATAAGAAATAAACCTGGCTCTATCTTGATTACCTGAGATGTAGCCCATTAAATTGTGGTAACCATAATATTTTAAACTTTCTTTTAATTTTTCAGATAACCTTGTTGCAGGGTAATCTTGACGAGCAAAAGCTGCAATGGCAGCATCGTAAACATTAAAATCAAATTGAGCATCTAACTGCCCTGTGCTTACATAAGAAGAAATAAGCTCTGCACTTCCATAAGTTTCTCCAATTTGGTAAATACTTCTGTTTTTGGGTTGAATTATGCGTTGCTTTAACTTGAAAGTTAAGGTTCTCCAAAACTCTTCGGGAATGTGTTTGGTTGCATCATGCCTAAAACCATCAATCGGATAATTTTCGAACCAAAAGAGAGCCGAGTCTGTCATTGCATCAATTACTTCAGGCTTCGAAAAATCTAAGGTTGGCATAAATGTATCAAACCAAGTGGTGAGTCTATGCTCATCCCATTTTTCGGTATTTAAGCTTCCATCAGGTAAATAAAGGTTGGTAGCCCAATCGGGATGTTGCTTGTAAACGGGGTGCTCCTCGTGAACATGATTGGCTACATAATCAACCAATATATTAATGTCGTTTTGGTGAGCTTGATCGATTAACTTTCTTAATTCGGGTTCTGAGCCAAACCTAAAATCTACCTTAGATGAGGAGGTTGGCCAATAGCCATGATAACCTGAGAATTTTGTTTTTGGAGTAGGATAGAGGCCATACGCACCAAGCGGATTTTGCACAATAGGAGAGAGCCAAACTGTATTTACCCCTAAATCGCTAAAATAACCATCGTCTATTTTTTGGGTAATTCCTGCAAGGTCACCACCAAAATAATCGGCTTTAGGGTGTACTTCAGGTAAGTTTAAAGGTTTATCGTTTTCTGTATTTCCATTTACAAACCTATCAACCATCATAAAATACATGATGAATGAATGTTTTGCATTTCTCGTAAGCTGAGAAGGATCCGTAACTCTTCTGCCATCAATAAATGGAATGAAAATGTCATTTGAGAAAGCATTTTTATTACTCCCAAAAACTCTTAACACCCCTGTTGATTGAGATAAAACTTGAGGGAGTTCAACAGAAATGACCTCAGGAGAAACCTGTACATTTTTAGTTGGAATTAATCTGTTGTTCCAAAAAGCAAGAATATCTGTTGCTCCTTGGTTGGTTAACATTAGTTTATTGTTATCAAAAGTAGATGTATAAATTTTTGGAGGGTTTACCCTATAATTTCCAACCTTTAGTAAAGAGTTGAATGCACCAAATCCATTGTCAACCGAATCAGGATTGTTGGGGTCTAGTTTTCGTTTACCATCAATTTCAAGTTGGTATTGGT
>JAAZVO010000345.1 GCA_018623405.1 Crocinitomicaceae bacterium | reverse complement strand
GGTTTGAGCCTTACCAGTACTCAATTGATGGAGGTCAAACATTTCAGTTAGATAGCCTATTTGATAGTTTAGCAATTGGAGGTTATGAGCTTTTTGTTATTGATTCTCTTGGTTGTCCTTCTGATACATTAATAGATACCCTTTTTAATTTAGGAGCCCCAACTTTAGATAGTTTCAATATCACAAATGTTAATTGCTACAACGTACCTGATGGAACAATAGATGTTTTTGCCTCAGGAGGGGTTTCGCCTTATTGGTATAGTGTTGATAGTGGCTTAACATTTCAAAATAATCAGCTTTTTACAGGACTCGCTGAGGGAGCCTACAACATTGTATTAATGGGAGTTGATAGCTGTAGAAATTTTGCCACGCCTTTTAATATTACCCAACCGTCTCCTTTTTCATTTAATTTCCAAGCTTTTAATGATACCTGCCATCAACTAGGAGATGGGTATGCTATTGCAACTGGTGTTGGAGGAACACCCCCATACACCTACAATTGGAGTTCAAGTGCGCAAGGAGACACCATAGAACTTAATCTTTTTGCCGGAAATTATTCACTTATTGTTTCAGACTCTAACAACTGTACTTTAGATACTAATTTTGTTATCAACGAGCCACAAGAGGTTAAGATTGACTCTATTTTAACTGCTGATATTACCTGTTTTGGATACGGAAATGGTAAAATTGAAATGTATGCTTCAGGAGGAGACTCTATTTTTAGGTATAGTGTTGATAGTGGATTAACCTATCAGAATAATCTTTTATTTGATTCGCTTTCACCAGGCACCTACAATCTTACTATTATCGATCAATCGTTATGTAGAATTGATTCTTCTGCAACTATTATTGAGCCCCCGGTAGTGGAGGTTTCAACAAATATTGATTCAATAAAAATTTGCGTAAGTACTTGCACAGACTTAATTGCAACCGCCTCAGGTGGAAATGGAGCACCATACACTTATGCATGGAGTCCAAACCTTGGCCCCGGATCTAATAAAACAGTTTGCCCAGATGAGGATAGAATTTATGCTGTCTATGCCTATGACCCCAACCAATGCGTTTCAGAACTAAAGCAAATACAAGTAGATTTATATGATTCGTTAGATGTAATCATCCCTGAAGACACCTTCTTCTGTTATGGAACTTCTCTTCCTTTAGATGCTGTTGCAACAGGAGGTGATGGTTCTGGATATTATTTTGAATGGACCCCCTACTTTGGTTTAAATAACCCAAGAATTCCTGACCCAGTAGCATTTCCGGATACCACTACCCAATACACGCTTACAATTTGGGATGACTGCGGATCGCCTGAAATGGCAAAAGACATTTTAATTAGGGTTTTTCCTATTCCTTTAATTGATTTTAGCATTGATACTAACCAAGGCTGTGAGCCATTGAGAGTTAACCTTACCAACAACTCTACCTTAAAATACGATTGTTGGGTAAATTATGGAACCGGAGAACTCATTAATACTTGTGCAGGAGCTGAGCTAGAGTATAAGTTTGCAGGTAAATATGATTTAACTGTAAATGTAACTTCAAAAGAAGGCTGTGAAAATGCTAAAACCATAACAGATATGGTTACCGTTCACCCAAGACCAACAGCAAGCTTTGCAATGGATCCTCAACCAACAACTGTATTGTTTCCTGAGGTTCAATTTACAGATCTTTCAGAAGGAAATATTGTAGCTAGAGAATGGAATTTTGCGAGTTTAGGTTTTTCAGATACCGCACATCCAACATTTACTTTCCCCGATGATGATTCAGCTACCTATCCTGTTCGTTTGAAAGTAATTACTAACCAAGGATGTGTTGATGATACAATTGCCCCTGTAATTATTGGTCAAGAATATGTAATGTTTGTTCCTACTGCTTTTACTCCAAATGGAGATGGCATGAACGACGTTTTCCTTCCTGCTAATACTGGTGTAGATGCAGATGATTTTACTTTCATGATTTTTGATAGATGGGGTAAAAAAGTTTTTGAATCTAAAGACAAAGGTTTAGGATGGGATGGCACCAATACTGAAACAGGTGAGCCTGCACCGGGAGGCGTTTATGTTTGGAAACTAGTAGTTGGAGATTATTCGCTTGACAAGGAAAGGCATGAGTATATTGGTAATTTATTGTTAATGCGATAAATAGGTGAAAAAGCTATTACTATTATTTTTATTCTTAGGAATATTTGGCTTTTTTTCGCCAAAGGCAGAAGCATCTCACGTTGCAGGTGTTGATATTTCATATCAATGTCTGGGAAACGACTCCTTTCTTATTACGGTAAATATTTTTAGAGATTGTTCAGGTGTTGGTTGGTCTGCTCCTAGCATAAACATAAGCTTAACTAGTACTTGTGGCCAAACCATAAATGCCACCTTAAACACCACAAATACTACAGGTCCAAATGGACAACCTGTTGGTATTAATATTTCTCAGTTATGTCCAAATTCCATAAATCAAAGTGCTTGTAATGGCGGTAGTTTACCGGGTATGCAATTGTATACTTATCAAGGTATTATTGTAATTCCTCCCCCTTGTAATACATGGACAATTGGTTATTCACCTCCTTGTTGTCGGAACAATACAAATATCTTAAATCTTACGAATGCATCTTCGGGAACTTTTGCCTTTGCAACATTAAATAGCCAAAACGACTCATGTAATAGTTCTCCTTCTTTTTCTACAAACTTTCCAAACCCTTATGCCTGTGTAAACCAACAAGT
>JAAZVO010000344.1 GCA_018623405.1 Crocinitomicaceae bacterium | reverse complement strand
GTATCAAAGGGGCATTTAATCTCCACAAAAACAGAATCGTTGATTGTTTTTACCTCATAAGAATATTCAATATTATTTCCAACTAAAGAATAAAATTTAGTGCTATCTGCATTGAAGGTATAACCGGTTTCTCGAAAAAATTGTGCAAATAGTTTCTTAGTGTAGAAGTAAGGAGTTTTTCTTATTTTGAGCTTAACATGTTTTATTGAGTCGCATCCCCAATCATAATAAGTAAAACCTTTTTAAAAAGTTTGTTTAAAGCCACATGCTAAAGCGGTTTTACTGCCAAGCGTATCATATTTAAAAGTTAGGTAACTATAAATTTTTTCATGAATGGGTTTTCCTTTCATTTCTCCGAATTCACCTGTCTGTAAATTTGTTGGCCAAAACATTCTGAACTCTTTGTTGATTTTACGTTGTAACATCTCAGCCTCTTCAAGAGCTCTACTGCAATCCTTTACACGGTTTGGGTCAACCCATCCAATATCTATGAGTTCTAGGTACTTTTCCCAATTCATACATCCATCTCTAGCATTATTTTCTTGGTTTGGGTTAGATAAGTCATAACATTCTACCCGAACGGCATTGTAAAAAGTACTATCATTATTCCATACCCTTGGCATGTTAAAACTGGAGTTTTTTATTTCCACTTTTTCATCACCAACATAAAACTCATAAATAACATTTTTTCTTTCGAGGTAACCTATGCCATTTTTATCAATAATTACCTCATCAATTTCCTCATCAGTGTGGAATAAATAAACACCTCCTTCATAATCTTCAGGCGCTATTATTTTTACTGTTGGCTTATATCTATCAATACCAAAAAGGGTGAAATAAACTAAAAACAAAATGTTGGCGCTTGCCAAATACACCAAGAAAAAGTTTTTCCGCTTTTTGAATTTTACTGCCAGGAAAATGAGTGCCGGAGCTAGGGCATAAATCCAAATAGAAGGGAGCATGTAAATGCCAACTCCATAAATAGTATGGTATCTACCAAGCCAAAAAGCAAAAGCGTTGGCAAGTAAGAAAAGAATCCCTAAAAAGGTATAAAGATTTTTCCTGCTCATTTTATAGGTACGGCTTCATTTTCAACTGCTTTGAAATAATATTCGGATAATTTTTCAGTAAAAGGCCCTTTTCTTCCATCACTAATAACTCTTCCGTCAATTTCTTTTACCCAAGCCAAAGCACCCATGGTACCTGTGGTAAAACACTCATCAGCTGAGTACATTTCTGCAATCGAAATCTGTTTTTCTTGGGTAGCGATTCCATTTGCCTCACTAATCTCTAAAACCTTTTGCCTTGTTAAACCGGGAAGGCAAGAAGTAGCAAAAGGGGTAAATAATTTGCTGTTTTTAATAAAGAAAATATTGGTGGCGTTGGTTTCAGAAATAAAACCATCAACATCTAACATAACTGCATCATCTGCTTCAGCAACATTGGCTTCAATTTTTGCCAAAATGTTATTCAAGAGGTTGTTGTGATGAATCTTTGAATCTAAACAATGAGGCGGGTTTCTTCTTATGGAAGAGGTGATCAACTTTAGTCCTTCATCCCCATAAACCAAGCCTTTGTACTCTGGCAAAATAATTAGGGTGCGGCCAAATTGGTTTAGGTCAGGATTCATACCTGAAGTGGCCTTCAAACCGCGAGACAAAGTCATTCTGATATGTACTCCATCTTCAATATTATTTGCCTTTAAGGTTTTAAATACCGCTTTGGAAATTTCATCTTTTGTAGGTATGTTTTTAAAGGCCAAGGCATGTGCCGATTTTATCATTCTTTCAATGTGCTCATATAGCTGAAAAACCTTGCCTTGGTAAACCCTTAAGCCTTCCCAAACACCATCACCACCTTGCACAAGGCTATCTAAAACTGAAATTTTTGCTTCTTTTCTTGGAAGCAATTCATTGTTGATGTATACCAACAACGTCTCATTGCGAGGATCTGCCACATTAAATTTTGCCATAAAAAATTAAAACGGAAAGTTAGGTTATTTAATAGAAACCTTCAAGCCGGCAAAGAAGGTTCTTGGGCGCAGCGGGCCATATATATAACCAGCATCTCTATCAGCACCCAAATCAAAATCAGCCTGAAAACTATTAGTGATGTTTTGGATACCCGCAAATACTTCAACAGGCAATCTTTGATCTGTAAAAAAGGTGTAGGAAGCTTTGGCGTTTATCTCCAAAAAATCGGGAGTTTCTTTAACCACGGTATATTCATTATCCACATTAATTACATGTGGCACTAACATCGTTCCGGTATAATTTCCTGAAAAATTCAGGTTTAAATTGTCATTTTGGGTGCAGCCAACACTTAAGAACCCGTAGAGGTTTGGTGTTCGTAGTTGTTGCGTTACAATGGTTGCTGGGTTTATTTCATTTGGAGAAGAAGGCTCCCAAAGTATTTCCGGCTCCCCATATGCTGTTTGTTGAATTGTAAACCCCGTTTGGATTAGCCATTGGTTGTTTATGGCCAAGTTGCCTTCTAAATTAACTCCCCGAAGTGTTATTCCGGCACCATTTCTTTTGGTAATTACCGCCACTCCATTAGCCAACTCTTGTTGGTTCGATAAGATAAACGGGTTGTTTATTTTGGTATAAAACCCCTCTGCTACCGAATTCATTTGTGCCTTACCACTTCGTTTTGCATAGTTTAAAGATGCTGTAAAGTTATTTGAGGTTTCCGCTTGTAAAGATGGGTCAATCTGTATGAATTTAGCGGCCCC